>CAYNJD010000001.1:0-51096 GCA_964397355.1 uncultured Mycobacterium sp.
GAAGCCGTTCGGCAACCATTTCGCCGGGCGTTCGCGTTTGCCGCGACGGTGACCGGGCAACCCGGGTAGCCGTGGACACCGAACGCTTCCGTCAATTGCTCACCGCCCGTGCCCCGTTCGTCTCGGTGTACTTCGACGATTCACATGACACCGCGGACGCGGCCGACAAGCTCGCGCTCACCTGGCGCGAGGTGGGCGAACAGCTCACCCGCGACGGCGCCGAAAAGCCGATCATCGACGAGCTGGAACGCGCCGTCACCGACCTGCGCCCGCCGGTGGGCAGGAGCGGACGAGCGCTGATCGCCGACGGCGACGGTGTGGTATTCAATCAGCATCTGCAGGCTCCCACCGCCACAACGGTTCGGGTGTCCAGGCTTCCCTATATCGTCCCGATCATCGAGCACGGCTTCGAGTACCCGAACTATGTGCTGGCCGAGGTGGATCAGACCGGCGCCGACATCACCGTGCATACCGGCGGCGCGCTGCGCTCGGAAACCGTTGACGGTGGCGGCTATCCGGTACACAAGGCCGCCGGAGCCGAAACCCCGGGCTACGGGGATCCGCAGCCGCACGCCGAGGAGGCCGCCCGCAAGAACGTCCGTGCGGTCGCCGCCCGGCTCACCGAGATCGTCGACGCCGCCGAATTCGATGCGGTGTTCCTCGTCGGGGAGGTGCAGTCGCGTTCGGCGCTGCTGGAAGCGTTGCCGAAGCGGATCGCCGAGCTGGCCGTGGAGCTGCCGGTCGGCGCCCGGCACGGTGGGCACGACACGACCGAGGTGCAGGACGCCATCGAAGCCGAATACCTGCGATGGCAACTCGCCGCGATCGAGGACGCTGTGCAGCGCTTCACCGCCGAAGCGGGCCGGAGCTCCGGCCTGGCCGTCGAAGGACTCGCGACGGTGTGCGCCGGCTTGAGCCAGGGAGCGGTCGAAACGCTGCTCATCGGTGATATCGGCGACGCGACGGTGGTCGCCGACGCGAACTTGACCGTTACCGCAGCAGATGCCGATGTGCTCTCCGAATACGGTGCGGCACCGGCCCATACCCTGCGGGCCGACGAGGCGTTGCCGATGGGAGCGATCGCGATCGGCGCGGCCGTCGTCGGCGCCGACGACGCGATCCGGCCGACCGACGGTGTCGCGGCAGTGTTGCGCTACCCGCTGGCTGCCCAGACGCAGCTCCGGTGACCGCCGTTCGCGGCGAGCGACGGCAACCGGTCTCAACGGCGCCGGGCCGCCGCCAGCACCCCTGCCCCCGCCGCACCCAGCGCGGTCGCGGCTCCGGCGACCAGCCTGGTGTGCCGGGACGCCCAGATCTGCGGGCTGTGCGCGTGCGAGGAGTCGTCGAACTCCCCGCGAGCCCCGTGATCGGTGGCGGCGTCCACCGGCTCCCACAGGTTCTGCACCGCGGTGCCGTCGATGTATTCGCCCGTCTGCTGCGAGTCATAGCCGGTGCGGGCCAGATAGCGGTCCAGCAGTGGCGCGGCGAATTTCTGCGCCAGCAGGGTGGCGACAGTGCTCGCGCCCGCCCAGTACTGCTTGTGCCGCGGATGGTCGGCGGCATGCAGTACCGCGCGAGCGACCAACTGCGGCTGGTAGATCGGCGGAACGGGCTGCGGATGCCGCGGTAGCCGTGACAGCACCCAGGAGAACTGAGGGGTGTTGACCGCCGGCATCTGCACGATGGTGATGTTGACCTTGGAGCCTTCGTGCAGCAGTTCGCAGCGCACCGATTCGGTGAATCCGTTGATCGCGTGCTTGGCACCGCAATAGGCCGATTGCAGCGGAATCGACCGCTCCCCCAGCGCCGAACCCACCTGGACGACGGTGCCGTGGTCGCGTGGTTTCATCCTGGCCAGCGCCACCATGGTTCCGTAGACGAAGCCGAGGTAGCAGACTTCGGTCACCCGTTTGAACTCCTCCGGGCCGATCTCGCTGAACGGGGCGAACACCGAGGTGAACGCGACGTTGATCCAGGTGTCGATCGGGCCCAGTTCGGCTTCGACACGGTCGGCGGCGGCCTCGACGGCCGCGTAATCGGCGACGTCGGTGGTGATCGGCAACGCGGTCCCACCGGCGTCTTCGACATCGCGTGCCGTGCCCCGCAATCCCGCTTCACCGCGGGCCAGCAATGCCACCTTGGCACCGCGCGCGCCGTAGCGCTGCGCGACGGCACGACCGATCCCGGCACTGGCCCCGGTGATGACGACTGTCTCGGTCATGGCTGAATCCCCTTCTGTCCGATCCGTTTTCCGGCGAGTCGCTCGGCGAGTCGCGAGGCCAGCGCCATGATGGTCAGCGCCGGGTTCGCAGCGCCCTGAGTCGGGCACACCGAACCGTCGGCGATGAACAGATTCGGCACCCCCCACACCCGATGGTCGGCGTCGACGACGGAGTTCTCCGGCGCGGTGCCCATCCGGGCGCCACCGATCAGGTGGGCATAACGCTGGATGGTCAGCACATCCTGCGCTCCGGCCGCGTGCAGGATGTCGGTGATCACCTTGGTGGAGTACTCCATGTTCGCCTTGTCGTTGTCGCAGCGGGAGTAGTCCATTCGAGCCACCGGGATGCCGAAGCCGTCGGTCTCGTCTGCCAGGGTGATCCGGTTGTCCGGAAGCGGCAGCAGCTCGTTGAGCACCCCGATCGTGCTCCAGTGGTTGTAGTCACGCATGTATTCGCGCATCGCGCGGCCCCAGTGCCCGTCGGCGAGCACGTGTTCGGACCAGCCGATCGGCAGCGGCGAGACGGTCTGGATCGAGAATCCCCGCGCGAAACCACGGCTGGTATCGGTTTCGTAGAACTGTTCGCTGGACACCTGCGGCGGCGGCGCCTTGTACATCCGCAGCTCCTCCGGCCATCGGCCCGCGGTCTGGGACGCACCCTGGACCATGACGTAGCGGCCGACCTGGTCGGTGTCGTTGCCCAGGCCGTGCGGGAATCGGGGGCTGGTCGAATTCAGCAGCAGCCGTGGGGTTTCGATGGAGTAGCCGGCGATCGCGACGGCCTTGGCGCGTTGCAGGCGGGCGACACCGTCGCTGTCGTAGTATGCGACACCGCGCGCGGCACCACTGTCGTCGAGTTCGACCCGGAACGCCATGCAGTCCGCGCGGATCTCCACACCGTGGGCCAGCGCGTCGGGCAGGTGGGTGACATACGGACTGGCTTTGGCGTTGACCTTGCAGCCCTGCAGGCAATAGCCGCGGTAGATGCAGTGCGGACGGTTCCCGAAGGTGCCGTTGACGATTCCGACCGGGCCGACGCGCATCTCGATCCCGAGGTTGCCCGCCCCCTCCCAGAGTTTCGCGGCGGCACCGGAGATCGGGTGCGGTGACGACGGGTAGCGGTGCGGATATCCCCACGGCCAGTTCTGTCCCGACACCGGCAGTTCGGCCTCGAGCACTTCGTAGTGACGACGGATGTCCTGGTAGTCGATCGGCCAGTCCGCGCCGACACCGTCGAGGCTTCGGGTGGCCAGGTCGCTGGGGTGAAATCGCGGGCAGTAGCCGGCATAGTGCACCATCGAACCGCCGACCCCGCGGCCGGAGTTGTTCTTGCCCAACTCGATCGGGTCGTCGCCGCCGATGATGCGTTTCTGTGTCCAGTACAGCGGGTGCGAGCCGGCTTCGTCGGAGACCCAGTCGTCGTCGGGATGCCAGAACGGGCCGGCCTCGATGATCACGATGCGCCAGCCGGCCCGCGCCAGGCGTTGCGCCAGCACCGATCCGCCGGCCCCGGCACCGACGACCACCATGTCGACGTCATCGTCGGTGGCGTAGCGGCGCATGGTCTTCTCGCCGGGCAGCTCACGCGAATGCACGTCCAGCAGGAACCGCGAGTCGTTGTCGGGTGGGCCCAGCGATCCCTTCAGCAGGCCCCGCCAGAAGTCCCCCACTACGACTCCTCTTCCTCCACCAGCTCCACCGGATCCTTGTCGATGGCGCCGCGGGTTTCGAACGGCTCACGCACCGACGCCGGACCGCTCGGCCCGCCCAATCGCATGAAGCCGCGCGGGTATGCGGGCCCACCGAACCCGATCTCGTTCCACGCCCACGGATGTGAGTAGAACGCGCTCAGCGCCATCCGCATGCACACCGACCACGCGCGGCTCACGTTCAGCTGCGACCAGCTGCCGCCCCGCAACCGGCCGCGGCAGAACTCATCGACCAACGCCAGCTGAGCGGCGACCTCGGCGTCGACGAACGATGCCTTGCCGTAACGGTCGTGGGCGGCCTCGTCCAGGCCGCGCAGCACCAGGTGCCAGGTGTCGCGGTCATCGGGCATGTCGGCGTACTGGTAGCCGTCGAGTTGCCCGTCGGCCAGCTTGACGTCGATGAATTCGGCCACCGGCACCCGTGGTTCGTTGTCCTGCGCCAGCACGATGTCACAGAACGCGCGCAGCGTCGGTTCCTCCTCGGCGGTGAAGAATCGCAGCGACCCGGGCGGGTCGAGCCGGGCCAGCACCACCTTGCGGGTGGCCTCGTCCCAGCTGTCCGTGGTGGCCAGCACGTCGAAATCGGGGTAGCGGCCGATCATCTGCGGTGTGGTGCCGCGGCGCTGCTTGGGCAGCCACGACGGGTGGGGCGGCTGCCGGTCAGCACGCAGGTTGGGAAGGTGGTCGGGCCGGGAGGTGTCCGCCATGGCAGCCACCTCAGCGTTCGCGGCGCAGCACCGCGGCCAACAGCCCCATCCCCCCGACCATTGCCATCAGGCCGGGCGCCGCTATCGGCGGGCCCATCGGCACGTTGTAGGACGCCATCTTCCAGCCGCCGGGCCGGCGTGCGACGCCGCGGGCGTGCAGGTACTCACCCAGCAGGCCGTTGGCCGCATAGACCCCGGCGGTCAGCGGCAGCCAGCGTTTCGCCCAGCGGCGGGAGAACACCCCGCCGATTCCGGCCACCACCACCGGCGGCGTGACCAGTACCGGACTCCACATCCATTTGTTGCCGAAGCCGGCCTTGTAGTGCTCGAGATAGATTTCCGCGGTTGTGATCACCGCCGCGAACGCCGTCATCGCCGACAACGATCGCTCGAAGCGGCCGTGCGCGACATTGCGCAGCATCCGGTCCACGAGCTCGCCGGCGTCGCCGATCCACTCCGCATGGCTGCCGGCACCCGATTCGGATTGGCCGGTGTCCAGCAACAGCATCTGGCACTCCGTTCCTCGATGTCCCGCCGATTCCCCGCAGTACCCCGCTGCGGTTGCGGCGAAACATCACGGCCGGGATCGACAGGTTTCGATGGCCGTGGAAGCGGGAACTGATCGGTGTACAGGTGAATGGAGGACGGATGCGGATCGGTGGATTTGCCGGCGCGATCGTGCTGATCTGGCTGCTGATCGGCGTCGTTGCCGCGTGGCAGCGCGACTACTTCCAAGGGAAGCAAACCAGCTGCGCAACTGCCGGAACCATCGCGCTCACCACGCTGGCCGGTCCGTTGAACTATCTCGGACTCAATCCAGTCGTATCGGATTGTCAGTTACCGCAACCCTCTTCGTCGGGTTCGGTCGGTTCTATTGTCTGAAAAGAAGGGGATTGGTGATGATTGCGCTCGGAGTGATCCTGCTTATTCTGGGATTCATCCTGAAGATCAACGTGTTGTGGACGATCGGAATCATTCTGCTGGTGATCGGCGCGGTGCTGTGGATCCTGGGCGCGATCGGCCGTCCGGTCGCGGGCCGGCGCAACTGGTATTGACCTGCCCCTGCGGTTGACCGGAGCCGTCGTCGTCGCCCGCGGGCTGTCGGGAGGGCCCGAGCGGCGTTAGACTGGAGCAGTTCTGCGGCCCGCTCACGTTGAATGACAGGGGCACTGCGATGACCGTCGCTGCCGAAGACAATCGCGGCGCGTTCAGGCATATCGCGCTGTTCTACCGGTCGCCGCAGGAGTATCTCGATTATCTGGTGCCGTTCGTCGCCGACAGCGTGGCCGCCGGATACCCGGTGCTGGCGGTGGTCCCCGAGCCCAACCTGTCGCAACTGCGCGACGCGTTGCCGCCGGGCAGCGCTGCGGCGGTGACCCTGGCCGACATGAGCTGGGTGGGACGCAATCCCGGACACCTCCTCGGCGGTGTGTTGGGTGCCTTCGCCGCCCAACACCCGTCGGGGCCGGTGCGGATGGTCGGCGAGCCGGTCTGGGACGGTCGCTCAGACCTGGAGTATCCGGCCTGCGTGCAGCATGAAGCCCTGATCAACCAGGCGTTCACCGGTCGGGACGTGACAATGCTCTGCCCCTACGACGCAACGCATCTGGACTCAGACATCCTCATCGACGCCGAGGTCACCCACCCGCGGCTGGGTTTTTCCGGGCAACCGGAGCAGACCAGTCGCAGCTTCGCCCCCGACACCGCGTGGGCACGCTACAACGAGCCGCTGCCGAGCAGTCCCACGGCGGCGAGCTACACGTTGCGTCGCCTCACCGATCTGTCCGGGGCGCGGGCGTTCGCCGCCAGGTACGCGCGCTGGTTCGGCTTCTCCGCCAACGACATCGCCGATCTGCAGCTGATCGTCAACGAGCTGGCCTCCAACAGTCTGCAGCACGGTCGTGGCCCGTGCGTGGTGCTGTTGTGGGAGAGCGGCGGCACGTTGGTCTGCCAGGTACGCGATTCCGGCCTGCTGGCGGACCGGATGGCCGGCCGCCGGCCGATCAGCCACGGCGCCGACCACGGCTGCGGACTGTTCGTGGTCAACGCGACCGCGGACCTGGTACGCATTTACACCGCGGCGACCGGGACCACCGTGCAGGCACACCTGCGGATGAGGAGGTCGGCGTGATGGGCAACTATCGGGTGGACCCGTCGGGCGAGTTCGGCCACATCGGATGGGAGTACCGGGATCACGGCGACTTCCTGCAGCGGGCGGCGGAGTACCTGGCGCTGGGCCTCGGCCTGGGTCAGCGTGCCGAGTTCGTCGGCGACGGCGACTCGACGACGCTGCGAGGCGACCTGGCTGCGGCCGGGCTGGGCGGTGACGCCCATAAGGTGGTCATCAGAACCGTGCCGCAGCATTTTCTGTTCCGGGCAGGCGGTGACGTCGTCGACGCCGAACGCATGACCGGGCGCTACGCGGCATCGGCGATCGGGGCGATCGCGGCGGGCTACAGCGGTATCCGGGTCGTCATCGACGTGACGCCGGTGGTGCGCTCGCCGGAGCAGCGCGAGGCGCAGGCCGCCCTGGAGTTCCTGGGCGACCGGCGGATCTCGACGCTGCCGATCGCCGCGATGTGCGGCTATGACGTCGCCGAGCTCGGCGACGCCGCCGCCGGGTTGCTGTGTCTGCACCCGGCGGGCCCGGCGTCGGTGCCGTTCCAGTTGTACGCCCAGCCCGCTCACCGCAATGGGATCGCTCTGGCCAGCGACCTCGACGCCGCCGATGAGGCGCTGTTCGTGACCACCTTGCAGCGGATCCTGCCACTGTTGGGGCACGACACCGTCGACATCGATGCGCGGGGACTGGAGTTCATCGGGCATCGGCAGCTCTGGCTGCTCGACCGTTGCTGCGCCGCCGTCGACCGGGTTGCCGTGCTGCGCAGTGATCGACCGATCGTGCACCGGCTGGTGGACCTGCTCGGCGTCGACCACGTCCGTGCCGACACCACGGAAACACCCCCTTTGTCCACACCGCCGTCGGCCGTTGGAGTAACGTGAGGAACCGATGTCTGAGTTGGAACCCAAGTACGCTGAACTGCAATCGATCTACGACATCTCCAACGAGTTCTTTGAACTCTTCCTCGGCCCGACGATGGGCTACACCTGCGGGTACTACGAACATCCGGACACCACCCGCGATGAGGCGCAGAACGCCAAGTTCGATCTGGCGCTGGGCAAGCTGAACCTGCAGCCGGGGATGACGCTGCTCGATATCGGCTGCGGTTGGGGCGGGGGCATGCAGCGGGCGCTGGAGAAGTTCGACGTCAACGTGATCGGGCTGACGCTCAGTGAGCGGCAACGCGAGTACGCCATCGCCAAGCTGGCCGACGTCCCCACCCGGCGCACCGTGGAGGTCCGGCTGCAGGGCTGGGAGGAATTCGACGAGCCGGTGGACCGCATCGTGTCCATCGGGGCCTTCGAACATTTCGGCCACCCGCGTTACCCCGAGTTCTTCAGGATGGCCTATCGCGTGCTGCCGCCCGGCGGGACGATGCTGTTGCACACCATCACCGCCATCACCCAGGATGACGCCCAGCGGTTGGGCCTGCCGCTGACCATGAGCATGGCGCGGTTCAACAGGTTCGTCATGAAGGAGATCTTCCCCGGCGGTCAACTACCGACGGTGTCCATGGTGGCCGATCGCGCGACCGAGGCCGGCTTCAGCGTTGCCCGTATCCATGAGATCGGGCCCAATTACGTCCGCACCCTGCAGGATTGGGCCGCAGCGCTGGCCGCCAACTCCGACGCGGCGATCACCGCGCAGTCCCAAGAGGTCTATGACCGCTACGACAAGTACCTCAACGGGTGCGTGAAACTGTTCCGCGACGGCTACACCAGCGTCCACCAGTACACACTGCAGAAGTAGCGGGCCTCAGCGGTGGCGGCGCACCGGCCCCGCCCACAACCCTTCTCGAGAACTCCGCGCGGGGGCACGACGGTGGGTGACCGGAACTTCCACCGGCCCGCGCTGATTCGATGACGTGCGCCGCGGCTTCGGCGCATCGCTGCGAAGCCGACCGCGGTGGCGCAGCAGTTGGTGGGCGTGCAGCAGTTGCCGCAGCTGTGCCTGCACATCGGCGGGCGACTCGGCGCCGGCATCGCCGGTGTCGGGGTGCAGGGCGCGCAACCTGACGCGAAAGGCATGGGTGATCTGGGCCGGGGTGGCCGCGGGTGTCACTCCCAGCACCGCGTAGGGGTCGGGGCTCTCGCTCATAACCGGTGGTCGAGATGCGGTCGGGGTTCGGGAAACGTTCTCGTGGGCCGGCGCGGCCCGCTGCCCGGGAGAGCATGTCGGCAGCGGGACCACGCCGGGCCATGCAGGATCATCGCGGAGAGATATCACCTCCCTTTCCGGGTGCGGTCACGATCGAGGGGGCGGCCTCGGAGGAGACCGCTGCGTCGGCCAGACTCGCCGGTTTCGTCTGCGCACGGCCGACCGGTGCCGACAGTGGGCCGGCAGCGCCATATCCCCGGGATCGGGGCCGGCGGCGCGCAGTGCCCGCGCCGAGGGGCGGGGACGAGCGGCGGGCATTTCGGCGTGCGCCGCGGCAAGGCACTCGGCCAGCGACGCGGTCAGTATGCGCAGCCATTCGGCGCGCACGAAGCCTTCCGCGTCATCGAGTACGTCCGCGGTCAAAGTGTCGGTGGTCATGGTGCTCACCTCCTTCACCGTGTTGCAGGCCGCCGCCCGGCCCCTCGCAATCAGGCGTTGATGGCCCGCTCGCCGTGACTGCTGGCGATCTTGATGCGCCGCGGCTTGGCCTTCTCGGCGACCGGGATGGTCAACCGCAGCACCCCGTCTTGGTAACTGGCCTGGATCTGGTCGGCGTCGAGATTGTCGCCGAGGAACAGTTGGCGGCTGAACACGCCCCGCGGTCGCTCCGCTGACACCATCTCGCGGTTCTGATCCAGCCCGGCGCGCTCGGCGTGCACGGTCAGCACGTTGCGTTCCACGTCGAGATCCAGCGACTCCTCCTTCACCCCCGGCAGGTCGAACTCGACGATGAACTGGTCTCCGTCGCGCCAGGCGTCCATGGGCATCACCGCCGGCCGTGCCGCGGTGCCCAGCACCTGCTGGGTCCAGCGGTCGAGATCACGGAACGGGTCGGTACGCATCAACATCATCTCCACCTCCTTGATTTGCGGCAGATCATCTGTGTCAACCGTCATAGATTTCTATATAGCGCTAGTGGTAGGTTCGTGCAAGAGTCTTTGACTGACGAGTGGGAGCGACGCGCGTGGTGGCCGAGGAGATGAATGCCCGATCCGGGCGAGGGGTATACAGCATCTCGGTGGCTGCCGAGCTGACCGGGATCGGTCAACAGACCCTGCGGCTCTACGAGCGGCGCGGTCTGCTGACCCCGGAACGCACCGCCGGCGGGACTCGTCGCTACAGCGATGAGGACCTCGCGCGACTGCAGCGGATCATCGAGTTGGTCGGCAGCGGGATCAACGTGGCCGGGGTCGGCGAGATCCTCGGCTTGGAAGCCCGCAACGCCCGGCTGGAGTCCGCCAACAATCGGCTGGAGTCCGACAACGACCGGCTACGGTCCGACAACAGCCAGCTGAAATCGGCGAACGCCCAGCTGTCCGCGGCCACCCGTGCTGATGGGCCCGCCAACGGCACCCGAAACCGCAGATCTGCAGGAAAGTAACGAACACGATGACCCACGCCGACGGACCGCCGACCGACGAGGTCCCCGAAGCAGATCTCGTCGACCAGCAGATCGATGCCGACACCACCGACGAGGAGGGCCTCAACCCCGCACAGCTGGAAAATGCCGCCGACGTCGAAGCCGACCCGGCCGACCTGATCGACCAGGCGATCAGTGTGCCACTCCCCAGCGAGGATTACGACGTCGAGCAGTGAGTCAGCCGGGGCAGCCGCGCTGCTCGGTGCCGCGCCGCCGATGGCTGGTGTCGCACAGCGGGTAGTTGCGGCTGCGCCCGCAGGCACAGACGGCGACCATGAACCGATCCGATTCGACGACGCCGTCGGGGGTTTCGATGCGCACCGGTCCGGCGATCAGCACCGGGCCGTTGCGGACGGCCTGTACCAGTCGGGGCTGCTGTTCGGTCATGGCTTGTCCGCCCGGATCACCACCAGCTGTTCTTCCCGGCAACCGCGCGGCATCCGCCCGGTCCGTTCCAGCCAGCCGGCGCGTGCCGAGAGCACCGGGCCGAACGGGATCCACCGGGAAGCCGCGATATCGGCCCGCAACCCGCTGTCCCGCAATACTTTCAGGGACCGACCGACGTCTGCGAGCACCGACTGCACCAGCAGCAGCGAACCGCCGCTTCGCAGCAACTGGGGCGCCGCACGGCACAGCGGGTCGAGGATGATCCGGCCGTCGACGCCGCCGTTCCACGACCACTCCGGGCCGCCCGCCGCCGGGATCGCACCGCCGCGGCGCGGACTGGGCACGTAAGGCGGGTTCGACACCACCAGGTCGAACGGCTCGCAGGCCAGCGCACCGGTCCACGGGCCGTGCCGGACCTCGACGTCGACGCCGGCGGCACGCGCGTTGTCGCGCGAGCACCGTACCGCCCGCGGGCAGATGTCGAACGCGGTGACACTGTCAGCGCCCAGCTCGGCCGCGGTGATCGCCACCACGCCCGACCCGGTGCACAGATCGAGCACCCGATGCCGTTCGGCCAGGCCAGTCGTCTCCATGGCCTCGACCAGCAGGTGCGAATCCTGCTGCGGCGCATAGACGCCGACGGGCGTCAGCAACTCGTTCCTGGTTGCGCACGTCACGGTGATGGGATTCACGTAGCCGGTTTACCCGGCCGGACCGGCCGGCAAACGCCTTCGGCCGACGCGCTGCCGGCGTGCCGAGGGCAGCCCGGTCAGGCTCATTCGTCGCTCTTGTCGCGCAGGTCGCGCACCGTCTGCTTGGCCGATTCGGTGAACTCGTGCATCTTCTGCTTGGCGCTCTTGGTGGTGATGCTGACCCGATCCGGGTCCTTGATCATCGCCTTGGCGGTGTTCTTGGCGATCTCCATGCGGATCTGCGGCGGAACCGGTGCGATATCGGGGTCGACGACCACCTCGAGCACCACCGGGCCGGACGCCGCCAGTGCCTGCTCCCAGGCGTGCCCGATGTCCTCGGGGTCATCGCAGCGGATCCCGGTCAGCCCGAGCAGCTTGGCGAACTCGGCATACGGCACGTCCGGAATACGCTGGGAGCCCTCGAATTTCGGTTCCCCGCCCATCGCGCGCTGCTCGAAGGTGACCTGGTTGAGGTCCTGGTTGTTGAACACGCAGAAGATCAACGGCCCCTTGGACAGCCGCTCCCTGTACCGCTTGACGGTGATCATCTCGGCCATGCCGTTCATCTGGAACACCCCGTCGCCGACCATGGCGATCACCGGGCGGCCGGGGTGGGCCAGCTTGGCCGCGATCGCATACGGCGTGCCGGGCCCCATGGTGGCCAGGTTGCCGGCCAACGAGGCGGCCATGCCGGGCCGCAGCCGCAGATGCCGGGCCCACCAGTTGGCCACCGAGCCGGCGTCGGTGGTCAAAACGGCGTTGTCGGGCAGCCGCTTGGACAGCTCGTGGACCACCAGTTCGGGGTTGAGCGGGTTGGCCTTGTCGTGGGCCCGCTTGTCGAGCACCCGCCACCACTCCGCGACCTCGCCTTCGATCTTCTTGCGCCAGGACCGGTCCTCTTTGCGCTTGAGCAGCGGAATCAGTTCCTGCAGCGTGTCTTTGGAGTCGCCGATCAGGTTGGCGTCCATCGGATAGCGCACCCCGATCATCCGGCCGTCGTGGTTGATCTCCACGCCGCGGCACTGGCCCTCCTCAGGCAGCCACTCGGCATACGGGAAGCTGGACCCGATCATGAACAGCGTGTCGGCGTTCGACATCATCGCCTCGCTGGCCGTGGAACCCAGCAGCCCGATCGGGCCGGTGACGAACGGCAGGTCGTCGGGCAGCGACGCGCGCCCCAACGAGGTCTTGGCCACCCCGGCGCCGAGCAACTCTGCCACCTGGACCACTTCGTCGGAGGCGTCGGCGGCACCGGCGCCGACCAGGATCGCCACCTTCTCGGCATCGTTGAGGATGTCGGCGGCCTTGCGCAGTTCGGGTTGCTCCGGCACCATCCGCGACCGGGACCAGCCCACGCTGCTGTAGACCGCCCCGTGCACCCGCGGCGGTGACGGCACGGCATCGGCCTCGGCGACGTCCTCGGGCAGGATGATGGTGGCCACCGTCCGGTTGGTCAGCGCCACCTTGCAGGCCCGGTCCACCAGATGGCGCGCCTGCTCGGGCGCCATACAGGTCTGCACGAAGTCCGACGAGACGTCCTTGTACAGCGAGTTGGGGTCGATCTCCTGCTGGAATGCCGCGCCCAGCGACATCCGCTTCTGCTGCCCGACGATCGCGACCACCGGCTGGTGGTCGAGTTTGGCGTCGTAGAGCCCGTTGAGCAGGTGGATCGCTCCGCCGCCGGAGGTGGCCAGGCAGCAGCCGAGCTCACCGGTGAATTTGGCATGGCCGGTGGCCATGAACGCCGCCATCTCCTCGTGGCGGGGCTGGATCAGCTCCGGATCGCCGCCAGCACGATCCAAGGCGCCCAGCATGGACAGAATGCCGTCGCCCGGATAGCCGAAGATCCGGTGCACCCCCCATTGCTGGAGCCGTTCCAGAATGAAATCCGCGGTTTTCGGCATTGCCTGCTCCCTTCGGTCTCGGCAGTCGGTTACCCGCCACCGGCTTTGTCAAACGGCGTGGTGGACCGCGCCTCCGGCCACCGCATCGCGGGCCAGTCGCAGGTCGTCGACGAACGCCTGATAGGCCTCGGCGTGGCGCTCACTGCGGTCCCGCAACACCGCCGAGGGATGCACGGTGGCCAACAGCTGCGGCCGGCAGCGCAACTGTGCCGCTGCGGGCGAAGCCAGCAGCTCGCCGCGGCGCGTGGAGATGCGAAACGACGTGCCCAGCAGTGACTGTGCGGCGGTAGCGCCCAGGCAGACCACCAGTTGCGGTCGCACCGCGTCGATCTCGGCGATCAGCCACGGCCGGCACGCGACCACCTCGGTGCGGCCGGGCTTCTGGTGGATCCGGCGCTTACCCTCCCGGCGGGTGAACTTGAAATGCTTGACCGCGTTGGTCGCATACACCGATTCCGGGTCGATGCCCGCGTCGCGCAATGCGCGGTCGAGCAGCCGTCCCGCCGGGCCGACGAACGGGTGGCCCTGCCGGTCCTCCTGATCACCGGGCTGCTCGCCCACCAGCATCAGCGGCGCACCGCGGCGGCCCTCCCCGAACACGCTCTGGGTGGCGTTCTGGTACAGCGGGCAGCCGCGGCAGCCGGCGGCGGCCGCACGCAGCGCGGCCAGCGAGCGCCGCCGGGGCAGATACCGCTGCGCACCAGGAGCTTTCGTTGCTGCCGAACTCACGCCGCCAACTCCGGTGCGATCTCGGACTCCCAGAAAGCGAAGAACTGCTCCTGGCCCGGTCCGATCTGCTGGACGTAGACCGGCAGCGTGCACGCCTGCGACAGCGCGCCCATCACCGACCACACGAACGCGCTGTGGCCCTGGCTGTCGGTCCACGGGTGGAAGTGATCGGAGATCCAGAGCCGCTCGAAGCCGGCGCGCTGCGCCCGGACCGCCTGGCGGACCAGTTCATCGGGACCGAACTCCTCACAGGACAACGCGTAACCCAGGGTTGTCATGAGGCAGGCATACCCGTCGTGACGGCGGCTAATCGTGGTTCGCGGTTCCCGTCGAGGGGTGGCCCGACCGACGGGTTCCCAACCCGGAGATGGGCGGCAGTCCACTTTGCTGGAGCCGTCACCGCACGTCTCACAGCGCCTACCCGCGATCCCGGGCCGCGAAACCCGGCAGTTGCGCCGTGTGACGAAATTGTGGATAGTTACGCCAAGCTCGGGCGTTCAGAAAGCAGCGCCGGTCGGGACCGTCCGGGCATTTGCTCCTGCGATTCCAGACCGCGGTTCGTCCGTCGGCCGTTGGAAGATCAGCCCATAATTTGGTGGGCTACGAAAGGCAGGTATGCGGTGGTCGGGGACGTCAACGCTCAGCCGGTAGCGCCACCGGACAACCTCGTCGATGAGCACAGCGACCTCGACCTGGTTGTCGGTGACGGCGAACCGCAACGGGTCGGCCGGTTCCGGTACTGGCTGGGCGAGCAGCGCTGGGAGTGGTCGGACACCGTGACCCAGATGCACGGCTACGAGCCCGGCGAGGTCGAACCCAACACGGATCTGCTGCTGCAGCACAAGCACCCCGAAGACCGCGCGCAGGTCGCCGAGGTGCTCGAGCGGGTCATCGAGGGCGAGCCGTTTTCCAGCCGGCACCGGATCATCGACACCCGCGGGCAGGTGCACTGGGTGATCGTGGTCGGTGACCGCATGCTCGACGACGAGGGAATAGTCACCGGCACGGCCGGCTTCTACGTCGACGTCACCGACGTAGTGCAGGCCGACGTCAGCGCCGCGGTTTCCGAGGTAGCGCAGTCACGGGCGGTGATCGAACAGGCCAAGGGCGTGCTGATGGTCGCCTACGGCATCTCCCCCGAGCGTGCGTTCGACATCCTGGTATGGCGTTCCCAGGAGACCAACGTCAAGGTGCGCGACCTGGCGGCCCGCTTCCTGGCCTCCTTCACCGGCAGGTTGCCCACCGAGGTGCTCTCCGATTTGGACCACACCCTGCTGACCGTGACATAACGCCTGAGCGGATCGGACCACGCCGGACACGGTTGCCGGCACGGCCCGGTGGGTAGCCACCTGAAGGTGGTGAGTGCGATGACGGGGCGCCCGGTTCAAGCTTTGTCGGGCTGGACGCAGTGGCCCGCAGCCGTTTCCCGCAGGCGAGATGACTGCGTTGGCTAGAACACCGAGGCGGCTCACGGTCTCCGCGCGCCAAGCGGCCGGGCACAGTCACCATCGCGGTGCAGGACTCCAATGCGGCCCCGGCAGTCCTCCGCGAAGCCGACATCGGAGGCGGCGCCCCATCTTCCGGGCTGACCGTGGTCAACACGCTGTGCCGGGCTTGGGGCAGCAGCCCGGCCGCGAGCGGCAAGACGGTGTGGGCGGTGGTCGGACCGGAGAACCGGCTTTAGGCTGGGCCAGACCCGGATATGTCCGTCCTTCACCGACCGGAGCCCTGCCGGCCCACCAGCTGTTGCGCCACGCCGGCCAGTGGGGTGTTGGTGTCCTGCGAGAGCCGCTTGAGCAACTCGAAGGCCTGCACAGCATCGATGTCGAATCGCTCCATGAGCATTCCCTTGGCCTGGCCGATGACGTCACGGGAGGCCAATGCGCTACGGAACTGGTCATCGCGGCGGACCATGTGCAGGGCCAGCGCAGCGTGGGTGGCCAGGATCAGGCCGAGTTCCACCGCCTCGTCGTCGAAAGCGTGGGCGGATTCGGCGTAGAAGTTCAGCGCTCCGGTGGTCTCCTCACCGGTGAACAACTCGAACGCCAGGATGGACCGGATCGGTGTTGTCTCCGCGACCTCCCGGCAGTAGGAGGGCCAGCGCTGTTCGCCGCAGACGTCATCCATCCGAACCTGATGGTGCTTCCACGCCGCAGCCAGGCACGGCCCCTGCTGCAACCGCCGCTGAATGTCGTCGAGCACGCCCGGGCAGTCTCCGGTCGCCGCCAGCGTGCGCACATCACCCGCCGTCGTCGCGAGCGTGACACCGGCGTACTGAGCACAGGGCATGTAACCGAGCAGATTGGCGATCAACTCCTCGAGCGCACCGTTGGCGTCTAGGCGCGCACGGTGATCCAGCGTGTCAACCAACTCCGCCACGCCGCGCATCATGTCGCTGCGGTCCGCCACCGCCATGTCTTCGCTCCGCCCAGAGCCGCCGTCCGATGCATTCATGCTCCTCTCTCCAGCCAGCAGCGGCAACCGCCTTCGTCGTCACGCTATTTGCCCGGACAAGACCCAAGGATCTGCCAAATGCCTTTCAGGAATTACATATTCGGCTGGCGCGTCGTCTTCAGCCCAACGCCCGAACCGTGACACGGGTGGGCGTCACCGCAGGCAGCAGCCGGTCGTATACCCGCAGTGTGTCGGTGGCGATGCGGTCCCAGGAGTACCGGGAGCGGGCCCGCTCACGGCCCGCGGCACCCAGCGACATGGCCGCGCGACGGTCCCGCAGGATGGCGTTGACGGCATTTGCACAGGCGCGTGGGTCCTTGGGCGGGACCATAAGCCCGGTCACGTCGTGCACAACGGTGTCGAGCATGCCCCCCACCGCGGACGCCACCACCGGAACCCCGCACGCCATCGCCTCGAGCGGCACGATACCGAACGGCTCGTACCAGGGGGTGCAGGCAACCACGTCGGCCGAACGCAGCAACGCGGGCATGTCCTCGCGCGCTACCGAGCCGTACAGCGACACCCGGTCCGCCACACCGAGATCAGCAGCCAGCTGCCGCAGCCGGCAGGCCTCCGGAACATTGTCGAGCTCAGCGCAGTCCGGCCCGCCTGCGATCACCAGCTCGGCGGTCGGGACGGTGGTCAGTGCCTCGATCACGGTATCGAATCCCTTGCGTGGCACGAACCGTCCGACGGCGACGATGCGCCGTCGCCCCGACCGGGGAGCCGCCGGACCGTGCGGTGTGAACCGGTCCACGTCGACACCGCAGGGCACCAACGAGATCCGCAGCCGATCCGGGCCGAGCCGCATCAGCTCGAACACCTCGTCGCTACAGCTGGCCGTCACCCAGGTCGCCTCCCGAGCGACCACACCCTCCAGCCGCAACCGTTCGGCCGGGCTGGTGTCACGGTGTCCCTGGTGCCGCCGCTTGACCACGCCCAGCCCATGGAAGGTCTGCACGGCCGGCACCCGGTGGCGTTTGGCGGCCACCTGGGTGGCGATCCCCGACATCCAGAAGTGCGCATGTGCGATGTCGGGCCACTCGCCGTCCCACTGCTCGGCCAGGAAATGACCGAACTCCCCCATGTACTCCAGCAGTTCGTCCTTGGGCGCCCGGCGTGCCGGGCCCGCCGGCACGTGCACCACCGTGTAACCCTGGCCGGTGCGCACCCGCTCGGGCAGGTCGGGGTCGTCACGGCGGGTATAGACTTCAAGGTCATGGCCGCGGCGGCTCAACGCCGCCGACAGCTCGGCGACGTGGACGTTCTGGCCGCCGGCATCGGCCCCGCCCAGCGCGGCGAGCGGGCTGGCATGTTCGGAAACCATGGCGATCTTCACGACGATCCCTTCCTGGCGGGCCCTGCCGCGCACTGGGTTTCGATGACCTCGTCCCACTCCCGCAGGAAGCGGTCAAGCCCGAAGTGCTCCGTCGCGTAGTCCCGGGCGGCCTTGCCGACCACCTCGGCCAGATAGCGGTCGGCAACCAATCCGCGCACCGCGGCCCGCAGCGTGTCGACGTCGGCGCTGACCACACCCGCCTCGGGCGGCACCACCAGCGGTGCCATCGTCGAGGCGACCGCCACCACCGGCATGCCCAGGAACATCGCCTCCAGCAGCGACGGCCCCAGCGAGGTCCAGCGCGCGGTGTGCAGGTAGACGCGCCGATGCGCCAGTTCCTTCAGCAACGGCCCGGTCGGCAGGTCGCCGTGGGCGGTCACCCCGCGGCAGCGGTTCGCCGGGTCGTTGAGGTCTTCGGTGCCGATCCCCCACACGTCGACCGGCGCGGAGCGCCCGAACGCGCTCAGCAGGTCCGCGCCCACGGTGCGCCACCGTCGCAACGGTTCGTTGATCAGTGCCCCCGCGGCCGCGACGTCACCGGTGTACAGGTGACCCGGGTCGGCGATCCCGTGGTTGATGACGGTGGTCGGGGCGCGACCGTTGTCCCACATCAACCGGTTGAAGTCGGTGACGTGGATCAGCGGGATGTCATCGCGGTCGGCGATCGGGTGCCGACTCTCCACGACGAACGGTCGCGGGGTGTTGTGCTCGACGTAAACCGCCGGAACGTCGATACCGGGCCGCCGGCCCAATAGCCGCGCGGCCAGCTCCAACTCGTGCGGCCGCTGCAGCACCACCAGGTCGACGTCTTCGTCGCGCAACGCGCCCAGCGGCACCTCCCGCGCAGCCGGCCAGTCGCGGCCGCACAACCCGCGGCCATCGGGATCATGTGGGGCGTCGACAGGCACAAGGTAGCGGTGTCCGCCGGCAACGAAGGAGTCCATCCATGAGCCGTGCACGTGCCACACGAGCACCGAACGCCGGGTGGTCTGCGCGAACGCCATAACCGGTTGTTACCCGCGGCAGCCGGCGCTAAACGTCGGCGCTGACCCCGAACGGTTTGCTGCAACGGGTTTCGAGAACGCCGGGACGAGAACCGTTACAGAATCGTTGCGGACCGGGGACAAACAGCGTAGGTTCGTGAACAGGTTGAGTTCACAGCCACCCGGAAAACGCGTCAACCACGCAAGGCGGGGAGGCCGACTCCCTGCTTCTCAATCCGTGAAGGTGTAACTCGCATCGACGCGATCCAACAGTACGAGTTTCGACTGATGGAGTAATTCAATGACTGCTTTGAAAGCAGCCGGGTCGGTGTTCCCGGCGCCTCGAATAGCCAGCCTGCCGCCATCCGATACCTGGGAGAGCCACACCGCCCGCTCCGTCACCCACTGGGGAGGCTCGGGTGCGGTAATCAGCGTGGACGGTGAACTCGACGCCGTCAATGCCGGTCAGCTGGCCGACCACGTGCAACACTGCGCGAACTCCTGCGAATGGCTGGTGCTCGACCTCAGCGATCTGGAATTCATTGGCACCGCCGGATTTTCGGCACTGAAGAAAATCACCGAGCGGTGCGCCGAGACCATGGTGTACTGCACCACGGTGCCGGGCGCCGCGGTGTCGCGGCTGTTGCGGATCTGCGATCCCGCGAACACGTTGCAGACGACGACGTCGGTGACCGATGCGCTGGCCGGAATCCAGGACTTCCGGCAAGTTCTGTAACCCCCGTCCGTGAGCTCGGGGCCCGTGGTAGCTCGCGAACGCCATGACCGGCCTACCGCTGCAATCGGCGGGCGGCGAAGTCGGCCGCCTGGTCGACGATCGTTC
The DNA here is from genome assembly GCA_964397355.1 of uncultured Mycobacterium sp. Classification (GTDB taxonomy): domain Bacteria; phylum Actinomycetota; class Actinomycetes; order Mycobacteriales; family Mycobacteriaceae; genus Mycobacterium. Next base: position 19,666 of record CAYNJD010000001.1, read on the forward strand.
CGTCGCCGGCGTAGCTGTCGTGGGCGGCGAAACTCATTCCGTCCGAGCAGACCGCATCTTCCGGCGCGCACACTTGCAACGTCTTGGACCTATACAGCGGCCCGATCGTGATCGTCGGCTCGTTGAGGAAATTCATCGCCCGCTCGTTGGGCATCGCGAACAACACCACCGCGGCGACGTGCTCGGCGATGTCGGGGTCCAGCGGCTTGGGCACCGTCGCCGGGTCGACACCGTCGGGCACTTGAGCCGAGGTGACGAACCCCATCACCGCGGCGCCCTGGGAGTAGCCGCCGAGCACCATTTTCGTTCTGGGACAAGAGGTTGCCCGTGACACGACGTGAGCGCCCGCATCCCGGATACCGTCGACGCCGGTGTTCCACTGGTCGGTGGCCGGATAGTCGACGGCGTAAACAGCCGGCGGACCGCCGGGGACGCGCGCGTTCAGCGCGTCGACGAAGGCCTGCCCGGTCGGTCCCACGCCGGGCGCCTCGCCGGTGCCCCGGGCGAACACCACCTCGGTATCCGGACACGGCTGGGCTTCGGCGATGGGAATGCCGGGGACGAAAAAGCTCGCGGCACCGGCTGCCGATGTCGCGATCGCCATGAGAGCAAAGCGGGAGACGAGGTCGCGCGCGGTCATGTCGCTGTAGGTGCCCATCGCGGACCCCGCTCAAACCGCCTCGTTGGAAAAGTTTTCCGGCGCCGAGCTCTAGACATTGCTCACACACTTTGTTAAGACGAAAAGGTTAGGTGTGGCGTCTTCAGACAGCAGGGCGGCCACCCCCGGTATCTCACGATGCCGAGGGATGGAACCGAAGCCCCACGGGCCCTGTGTCGACCACTCCCCTCTCGCGCACCCGGCCGGCGGGCCCCGGTTCTGTCTGCGCGAAAGGGGAGAAGAATGCGAAACGACACAGCGCACCGGCTTCGCCGGATTACGACGGCCGGAGCCACCGCGGCACTACTGCCGGCAATGATCGCACTGGGCCCTACGGCACCACCGGCCCGTGCAGCCGCGCCGGAATTTCTCCAGGTGCCCTCGGCCAGCATGGGCCACAACATCACCGTTGAATTCCAGGCCGGCGGATCGGCGGCGGTGTACCTGCTGGACGGCCTGCGTGCCCGCGACGACCGAAGCGGTTGGGACATCGAGACTTCGGCATTCGACTCATACAACGGCTCGGGCATCTCGGTGGTGGCGCCGGTGGGCGGCCGCTCCAGTTTCTACACCGACTGGTACGGCTCGGCCAACGGGCAGACCTACAAGTGGGAGACGTTTCTGACCAGTGAACTGCCCGGCTACCTCAGCGGACGCGGTGTCCGATCGAACAACAACGCGGTGGTGGGCGTGTCGATGTCTGGATCGTCGGCGTTGATCCTGGCCGCCTATCATCCCGGCCAATTCCGCTACGCCGCATCGCTGTCCGCGCTGCTGACACCGTCCAGCGGAAACGGGCCGATGCTGATCGGCATGGCGATGAACGATGAGGGCGGGTTCAAGCCCGAAGACATGTGGGGGCCGCCGGGCAGTGCGGGCTGGCAACGCAACGACCCGACGGTCCAAGCCGGACGGTTGGCGGGCAACAACACCCGGCTGTGGATCTACAGCGGCAACGGCACACCGTCGGAGATCGGCGAGGGCAGCATCCCCGGCCAGGTGATCGAGCAGGTCATCCTGCAGAGCAACGTCGCCTTCCGCGACGCCTACACCGGTGCGGGCGGCCACAACGCGACGTTCAACATCGACACCAATGGGGTACACAGCTGGGGCTACTGGAACGCCCAGCTGGTGGCGATGAAACCGGACATGCAACGCACCCTGGGCGCCGGAGGGCAGGCCTGACACCGAACCGCCACTGACGGGAGGCAAGCAGATGACCAGGGCACGCACACCGCAAGTAGAACGGGGCCGGCCATGACCCGCTTCCGCACCGGCAACGGCTTCCCGGACGTGGTCGTCACCGGAGTTGCGATGACCACCGCCCTGGCGACCGATGCCGACACCACCTGGAAGATGCTGCTGGACGGCCAGAGCGGGATCCGCAAGCTCACCGACCCATTCGTGGAAGAGTACGACCTGCCGGTGCGCATCGGCGGGCACCTGCTGGAGGACTTCGACTGCGAGCTGACCCGGATCGAACTGCGCCGGCTGTCCTACCTGCAGAAGATGTCAACCGTGTTGGGCAGGAGGGTGTGGGCGAATGCCGAAGCCCCCGAGGTCGATCCCCGGCGGCTGATGGTGTGCATCGGCACCGGGCTGGGCTCCACCGAGGAATTGGTGTGGGGCTACCAGGGTTTGGTCGACCGCGGGATGCGGGGGGTGTCACCGCTGGGCGTGCAGAAGTACATGCCGAATGCGGCGGCCGCCGCGGTCGGCTTGGAGCGCCAGGCCCGCGCCGGGGTGCACACCCCGGTGTCGGCCTGTGCCTCCGGCGCCGAGGCGATCGCGCAGGCCTGGCGCAACATCGTCTACGACGAGGCCGACATCGCGATCTGCGGCGGTGTGGAGACCAAGATCGAGGCGGTGCCGATCGCCGGGTTCGCCGCCATGCGCATCGTGCTGTCGACCACCAACGACGACCCGGCCGGGGCCTGCCGGCCGTTCGACGCCGACCGCAACGGCTTCGTGTTCGGCGAGGCGGGTGCGCTGCTGGTCATCGAGACCGAATCCCACGCCCGGGCTCGCGGCGCCACCATTCTGGGCCGGCTGATGGGCGCCGGCATCACCTCCGACGGCTACCACATCGTGGCGCCGGCCGCCGACGGCGAGCGGGCCGGGTATGCCATGACGCGGGCCATCGAGCTGGCCGGGCTCACCCCGGCCGACGTCGACCATGTCAACGCGCACGCCACCGGCACCACGATCGGTGATCTGGCCGAGAGCAAGGCCATCGGCAATGCTTTGGGTTCGCATCCGGCGGCGGTGTACGCGCCGAAGTCGGCGCTTGGTCATTCGGTCGGCGCGGTCGGTGCGGTTGAGGCGATCCTGACGGTGCTCGCGCTGCGCGACGGCATCATTCCGCCCACACTGAACCTGCAGAACCTGGATCCGCGGATCGAACTCGATGTGGTGGCCGGCGAGCCCCGGTCGGGTGACTACCGCTATGCGGTCAGCAATTCGTTCGGTTTCGGCGGGCACAACGTGGCGCTGGCGTTCGGGAAGTACTGACAGCGCAGGGGCTCGGGATTGATCAGGACTCATAGCCCAGGATGGCGTCACGGGCCCGGTCCAGCATGGCCGCGAAAGGCCCGGCCAACACGTTGGCCAGCGTGCTCTCCACGCCGGCATGCGGCCGGGTCGGCGCAACCGCCTCGGCGAGCTTGACGGCCTTCTCCATCCGCTCCAGTTCGGTGTCACTGAGTTCTTCACGCAGTAGGGCGAACTCGTCACGCTCCTCGTGCTCGGCGTGCTCGAGGACATCGTTGCGCAGTTCCCGCAGCTTCTCGGTGAAGAACTCCGAATCGACGTCGACGTTCTCCAGCTCGCCCAGCGCCGCCTTGGCCGTCTTCTCCTCACGCAGCCGCGCATCCACGACCTCACGGCCGCCGTCGATTTCGCGGCTCGCCCGCGGATGCACGATCTCTTCTTCGGCGGTCTCGTGCACCGCCAGCAACCGGCGCAGCCGCACGAACGACTCCTCGCGTTCCTGCCCGGCGGCCAGCAGCGTCTCGTCGAACAGTGCCCGGATCCGCTGATGCTGCGCGGTGAGGAAATCCATCACGTCGACCGGGCTGTGCAAAGAGGTCTGTGTCATGGCTACCGGCTACCCGCGCCGGGCGGGGGCAAAACCGCGACACGGGTGTCAAGCCACCACTCGGAAGTGCTGCAACGTGGCGTCGGTGGCGTCGGGCAATGCCATTCCGGCCCGCAGGCCCGAACGCAGATACTCGATGACGGCGGCGTCGAGACGCTCGCCGGGCACCACCACCGGCACGCCGGGCGGGTACGGCGTGATCTGCTCGGCGGCGATCCGGCCGGCCGCCTCCGAAGCGGCGACCATCTCGGTGCGCCCGAAGAACGCGTCGCGGGGCAGCGACACGGTCTCGAGTTGTAGTTCCTCGGGGCTGGGCAACCGGATCGGCGGCGGCGGCTCGAAAGATGCTGCGGCCTCCCGCCACTCGCTCAGCGCAGCCACCAGGCGCTGGGCGGTGTCGGCGTCGTCGGCGAAGGACAATGTGGCCAGAATGCGCCGGTGATCGGCCAATCCCACGTCGAGGCACCGGTGTTCACGCAGCCAGTCCCTCGCCTGGTAACCCGACGTTCCCGTCCCCGACACGTCGATGAGCACCTGCAGCCGGTCCAGGTCGTGTGAGGCCTCCGCGCCGAGCAGGACGTCGTCGAGCACCTCGACATCGGGCAGCGCGTCGATGCGGCCCCGGATGTCGCGCGCCAACTCCAGTGCGGCACCGAGCAGTTGGCGGCCATGATGCACCATGTGACGCCGCCAGCCGTCCAGTGCGGCGAAGATCGGCACACTGGGACTGGTGGTCATCAACAGGTCGGCACATGCCGCGAGCCGGTCCCGGTCGACCAGGTCGCCCTGCACGTGATACACCGAGCCCTGTTCGAAGCCCGCACCCATCTTGTGCACGCTGACCACGCAGACATCGGCGCCGGCATCCATCGCCCAGCTGGGCAGGTCGTCGTGGAACGGCAGGTGCGCGCCCCAGGCTTCGTCGACGATCAGCGGTTTACCGCGCTGATGGCAGATCTCGGCGATCGCGGACAAGTCCGCGCAGGTACCGTACGGCGACGGGCTGACGATCAGCGCTCCGGCGGCGTCGGGGTGCTCCTCCCACGCGCCGGCGACCCGCTCAGGTGACGGCGGGTGGCAAAAGTGCCGCTCGGCGTCCCAACGCGGGGTGATCCAGCGCGGCTGGATACCGGAGAAGATCAACCCGCCGACGATCGACTTGTGACTGTCACGTGGCAGCAGCAGTCCACCGGATGAGCCGCCGGCCACCGCCATCATCGCCGCACGCACTGAAAGCGAACTGCCGCAGGTGGAGAAGAACGCCGCCGCGGCGCCCACCGCATCGGCCATCAGCGCCTCGGCGTCGGTCAGAAACCCTCCGCCGGCCCGCCAGTCGTCGAGGCCGCCGCGGGCCAGCACATCTGCCCGGAACGAGTCCGCGCCGAGTACCTGGCGCACCGACTCGTCGACCCCGAGGCCTTGCCGGTGACCCGGCGGGCTGAAGCCGTAGCGGTCTTTCCGGTGATAACCGGCCAATGCTTCCACGACGGGGGCTCGGCGGTGGTCCATATCGTCACCGCATACCCAGGACGTCTAGCGGGTAACCGGGAGTGATGACCGACCGTATAGCGGAGCCGTGGGGCGCGCGCACCCCCTACGGGGCTGGGCAGCGGTGGCCCGACCGGGTGGACACCGAACTGGCCGACGGCGTCACCGCCGACGAGGTCGACTGGGCGCAGTCGGCGGCGGTGCTGCATTCCAACGGCGACGGTATCGACATCGCCAGCCGCGACGGCCGGATCGTCGGGGTGCGCGGCCGCGGCGCCGACCGGGTCAACCACGGACGCGTGGACCCCAAAGACCTATACGGCTGGCAGGCCAACAACTCCCCGGATCGGCTGACGGCCCCCTTGGTGCGCGAAGACGGCCGGTTGGTCGAATCGGATTGGGACACCGCGATGAATCGGATCGTGGCCACCTCGCAGGCGCTGATGCGTGATGCGGGCCCCAGCGCGATCGGCTTCTACACCAGTGGCCAACTGTTCCTCGAGGAGTACTACACGCTCGGAGTGATCGCCCGCGCCGGGCTGGGAACCAACCACGTGGACGGCAACACCCGGCTGTGCACCGCCACCGCCGAGTGGGCGCTCAAGGAGACGTTCGGCTGCGACGGCCAGCCCGGTTCTTACACCGACGTCGACCATGCCGACGTGATCGCGCTCTACGGCCACAATGTGGCCGAGACGCAGACGGTGCTGTGGTCGCGCATGCTCGATCGGCTTGCCGGTAGCGATCCGCCACAACTCATCTGCGTCGATCCGCGCGAGACCCCGGTGGCCAGGGCGGCGACGGTGCACCTGGCGCCGCTGCCCGGCACCAATGTGGCCCTGATGAATGGGCTGCTGCACGAAGTCATCGCGCACGACTGGGTTGATCACGACTACGTCAGCGCCCACACCGTGGGCTACGAGGAACTGGCGGCCTGCGTCGCGGACTATCCGCCAGAGCGGGTGGCCGAAATCTGTGATGTCCCGGCTCGGGAGCTGCGGCGTGCGGCGGAGATCATCGGGCACGCCGACCGGCTGCTGTCGACCGTGCTGCAGGGCTTCTACCAATCCCATCAGGCGACCGCCGCCGCGGTCGCGGTCAACAACCTGAACCTGGTCCGCGGCATGCTCGGCCGGCCGGGCGCCGGAGTACTGCAGATGAATGGGCAGCCGACTGCGCAGAACACCCGCGAGTGCGGCGCCAACGGCGACCTGCCTGCCTTTCGCAACTGGGAGAACGATTCCCACATCGCCGAGCTGGCCAGACTGTGGAACGTCGACCAGGCCAAGATCCCGCACTACTCCGAACCGACGCACGCCATGCAGATGCTGCGCTTCGCCGAACAGGGCACGCTGCGGATGCTCTGGGTCAGTGCCACCAATCCGGCGGTGTCGCTTCCGGAATTGCGCCGCATCCGACACATTCTCGGCCAGACGCGGCTGTTCCTGGTGGTGCAGGACATCTTCCGCACCGAGACCGCGGAACTGGCCGACGTGGTGCTGCCGGCAGCGGCATGGGGCGAGAAGACGGGAACGTTCACCAATGCCGACCGCACCGTGCACCTCTCCGAGCAGGCGGTCGATCCGCCCGGGCAATCTCGCCCCGACTTGGAGATCTTCTGTGACTACGCCGAGCGCATGGACTTTCGTGACCGTGACGGCGCCCCGCTGATCTCCTGGAAGGATCCCGAGTCGGCGTTCCAAGCCTGGCAACGCTGCAGCGCCGGCCGCCCCTGTGACTACACCGGCCTGAGCTACACCAAGCTGCGCGGCGGCAGCGGAATCCAGTGGCCCTGCAACGACGAGCACCCCGAGGGCACCGAACGGCTGTACACCGACGGGGTGTTCTGGAGCAAACCCGACTACTGCGAAAGCTACGGCAAGGATCTGATCACCGGCGGGGCGGTGGAACCCACCAGCTACCGGGCAGCCAACCCGGACGGCAAGGCGATGTTGCGGGCCGCCGGCTACACCACACCGCACGAACAGCCCGCCGATGACGAGCTGTGGCTCACGACCGGCCGGACCGTCTACCAGTTCCACACCCGCACCAAGACCGGCCGAGCGCCGCAGCTCAACGACGCCGCACCGCAGGTGTGGGTGGAACTGTCCGCCGGCGATGCCGAACGACGCGGCATCCGCGACGGCGATATGACCGAAATCCGTTCGGCGCGCGGCAGTGTGCAAGCCCGCGTCAGAGTCGGCGGGATCCGCGACGGGGTGGCGTTCCTGCCGTTTCACTACGGTTACTGGGATGCTGACGGTGCAGGCCATCACCGCGCCGCCAATGAACTGACCATCACCGACTGGGACCCGGTGTCCAAGCAGCCGCTGTTCAAGACTTCGGTGGTGCGCATCCACCGTAGCGATGCAGATCGGAGCGGCTGGTGAAACTGGATCTGGCGCTGCGGGAGCTGCACCGCTCCGAAACGTCGCTGGGCAGGCGGTTCCGTCGCGTCGGCGAACGGCACAAGGCCGACCACGATGTCTACCAGCTGTGCTCCGATCTGGCGGGGTGGTCGGACGAACACGTCGCGTTGCTCGCGCAGGCCGCCCGCCGCCATGGGGTCCGGCTGGCCGGCTCCCCCGCACGGATCGGCGCAGTGTTCTCGGGGCTGCGGCGAGCCGCGAGCGTGGCGCTCGGGCGCCGGCCCGAACCGGGCATGCTGCTGCTGGCCGACTTACGCAGTCTGCATCTGCATGCCGCTGCGGTCTCCATAGACTGGGTGCTACTGGCCCAAGGCGCCCAGGCCGCACGCGACGGCAACCTGCTTGAATTGGCGTCGCGCTGCCATCCGGAGACGTTGCGGCAGCTGAACTGGTCGAACACCACCATCAAAGAGCTTGCGCCGCAAGTGCTGATGTCTTGACTCCACCGGCTCGCCAGCTCCACCGGCTCACCGGCGAAAGATGATCACCAATATCAGCAGGTCGATGACCAGCAGCGCCCAGCCGATGACGGGCACCAGGAACCCGCGCGGCCGGCGCGCCGTCCAGAACGAGGCCAGGATGGTCACCGCGGCGATGACCGGCGCGCCGTAGTACAACACGGCAAAGCCCACGCCGTTCGGCCCGAGATCGGGACACTCATCGCCGCTGCACGCCGCGGTGCTCATCACCGCACCGGTGGCGAGCACCATGACTGCGGCGGCCCCGACGATGGTCAGCAGCGCCGACACCCAGTTGACCCACCACCGCGCGCTGCTGTCCTCGGTCTCGACCGGCACCGGCATCGGCTCTCCGGTCACAGCGCCATCTCCCGGCTCGCCAGTTCGGTGACCAGCGCATCGCAGAACGCCGGCAGGTCATCGGGTTTACGGCTCGACAGCAGCACCGAGGGCGCGCCCTCGCAGCGCACCAACTGCTCATCGACCCATTCCCCGCCCGCGTTGACGATGTCGGTGCGCAGGCTCGGCCAGGACGTGAGCCGCCGTCCGGCGAGCACGCCGGCTTCCACCAGCGTCCACGGGCCGTGGCAGATGACGGCTACCGGCTTGCCGGCATCGAAGAAGCCCCGCACGAATGCGACGGCGCGGTCGTCGGTGCGCAACTGATCCGGGTTGGCTACCCCGCCGGGCAGCACCAGTGCGTCGAAATCGTCCGCCGAGACGTCGGCCACCACCCGATCCACGTCGAACTCGTCGCCGCGATCCAGATGGTTGAACGCCTGAACCGGCCCGGTGGTCGTCGACACCAACGCCGGGCATCCGCCGGCCTTGGCGACCGCCCGCCACGGCTCGGTCAACTCGACCTCCTCGACGCCTTCGGGCGCCACCAGAAAGGCGATTCGTCGGCCTCCTAGCGATCCGGACATCGATCTCCCCTTTCGGTGTTTTGCAAGCTGTTCACACCCCACTGCGGTACCCGATGGCCCAACCGCACAAACGGGCCGGTGTAGCCGGCTGCGCCCCGGGGTACCCCGCCGGAATGAGGTGGCGAGCGTGGTGCAGCGCGGCGGCAGCCGGCGCGGTCACGCTGGCCGGCTGCTCGACACCGGGACAGTCATTGCTCAGCACACCGGAAACCACGTCGGTGCAGGTGGATACCCCGCTGCACGAACCGGTGTGGTCCTACGCCACCGGGTCGCTGATCGCGCTGACCGATGACGGGCGGGTGGCGACGGTGGCCGACGCCGATCAACCCGACCGGGCCACCACCCGACTGTCGGCGCCGCTGGGTGCCGGGCACAACGTGCAGATCAACCGCGCCGACGAGCGAACGGTGTTCGTGCCGCAGCCCGGGCGCGACCGGGTGGCCGCAGTCGATGTGGCCAGCTTGCGCAAGGTCGGCGACTTTGATGCCGGTCCGGCCCCGGCCTACTTGTCCGAGGACGGCGGCATGCGGGTGCTGCTGGCGTTGTCCGCGGACGGGTCGACGGTGACACCGGTCGAGGAGTTCGGACTGCGGAAACTGCCCGCTGCCCGGGTGCACCCCGCGGACACCATTCACGGCGCCAACCGGGGCCGCGCCATCGAATACCACGCCTTCGGGCCGGGCGGGGTCAGCTATTACAAGGGGCCGTCGTCGCCGCCGGAGCACCGCGGCAGCTACGACTCCCACGTCGTCGCGGCCGCAGGAGACGGGACCGCGGCGGGCCGGGTCTATCTGGCAGATGCCGGCCGCGACACGCTCTACGCCGTCGAGACCGCCCGCGGCGGGCACGGTCTGCACGAGGTGGGCCGCTCACCGGTCTCCTCGCGGATCCGCTACCTGGGCTCCGACGACTTCCGGGTGTATGCCGCCACCGACACCGACGTGACGGTGTTCGAGTCGGCGAGCTTCACCGGCTACCCACACGGCAGCATTCCGGTGCTGCGTGTCATCGACTACCGGGCCGGTCTACCGTCCGGGCCGGCCCGGTCCGCACCATTGTCGGGTATGGCGATCGGGCCCGACCGGGTTTATCTGACCCTGCGGGGTCAGCCGGTCGTGGTCAGCGTCGCCAAACCTCGGCTGTGAGAGCCGTTGGATTCCAAGGAGGTTGAGTGACGGCAACTCGTCGCATCAGCATCGACGACGACGTCGCGGTGCTTACCGAGCAGCTGCGGGCGTTGCGAGAACTGGGCCAGCGCAGCGATGTCGACGACGAGCAGATCTATGACCTGAGCATCAGGTGGGGTACCGCACTGGCCGGCCGGCTGCCGCGGCTGGTGTACTACCACGGCCGCGGCATGCTCGATGACGACGCCGAGCGACGGTTCGCCGCACTGCGCCAGGAGTTGCGGACGGTCGACGAGCTGGCGCAGCGGTTCGGTCTGGCGCGCCCCGAACTGCCCTACTGAGCCAGGAATTCGCTGTGCCGCAGCCTTATCGCGGTTCTCGGCTGCGGGCAGCCGGTGTTCCGACAGGTCAAGGCGACCAGATAGGCGTCGGTGTCCTCGTCGAGAAACAGAAAGCCCAGGTATAACGCCTGCCCCACCGCGAATTCGGTTCCGGCGCAGCCGGCGCAGTGTCCGCCGCGGAGCGCGACCAGTTCCGCGACCCGGTCGTGGGCGTTACGGTCCAGCTCGATCAGTTCCGAGCGGTCCGGCAGCGTTGCCGTCATATCAGATCTCGCCGTCCATGCTGTAGTAGACACTGTCCTCACGCCAGCCGCCGCGGCCCTTGCCGATACCGGCATAGTCGTCGACGAACTCGATCTGGTTGATCCACTTGGCCATTTTGAATCCGACCTGGGTCTCGGCCCGCAGCCGCAGTGGCGCACCGTGTTTGATCGGCAGCGGTTCGCCGTTCATCGCGTAGGCCAACAGCATCTGTGGTTTGTGCGCCAGCTTCAGATCGAACACCTCGTAGAACTGCCCGCCGCCGTCCGCACTCGGCTCATCGGTGCTGTTGTCCTGCATGCTCATAAAGCAGATGTAGCGTGCCTGCGGCAGCGGCCGCACCAAGTCGACCAGGGCGCCCAGCGGAAGCCCGGTCCATTCGCCCACCGAGGACCAGCCCTGCACGCAGTTGTGCAGCACCCGCTGGGTCTGCGGCTCGCCCAGCGCCCGCAGCCCGGCCAGGTCCAGTGTCATCGGCTGCTCGACCAGCCCGCCGACCCGCAACCGCCAGTCTTCGAAGTTGTGCACCGCCATCACCTTGTAGTGCTCGGCCGTCGGCGGCTTGCCGTTGACTCGGTGCTGCGGCGACAGCATCCGCACCGGATAGTCCTGCCGGGAGTTCAGCCGACGCAGCAGGCCGCGGCGCGGAACCTTGATCACCGCGCCCAGTACCCGGCGCACCGACGGCGGGTTGCGGTGACTCCACACCGTGGCCGCGACATGGATCGCGACGATCACGGCGATGATCAGCAGCGACAGCGTGGTCGCGAGATAGATATTGCGCACCGATCCGAAGATCATCAACGCGGTAAGCCGGCCCCACCCCCAGAAGAACACCATCGACAGGTGGATCACGATGAACACCATGAACGCGACCAGGCCCAGGAAATGCAGCGTGCGGGCGACCTGCCGGCCGCCGAACATCCGCACATACCAGGGGAATCGGGCCTCGATCGCCGGTGACTGCGCGGCGCCGGTGAGGATCTGGAAGGGCGCCAGCACGAAGATCACGCCGGCGTAGGTCAACTTCTGGATGGCGTCCAGTGGTTCGCCGGGCAGCAGCGGTGGCAGGTTGAAGCTCAGGTAGGTGACGATGTCGTTCCACGCCTCGGCCAAGATCGACCACGAGTACGGCCAGTAGCGGTGCCACTGTCCGGTGGCGAACAGCACGATGTAGTAGCTCGCGCCCACCAGGATCCAACCGATCACCGCGAAGAAGTGCCAGTGCCGGCCGATGCCCAGCTGGCTGCGCCCCGGCAGCGCGATCAGCGGGTGGTAGTCCTGCTCCTCGTCGAGGGTGTCGTAGAGCTTGTCGGTGGGCATCACCTTGCCGGTGAATCGGGCCCACTGCGTTCCCGGTGCGCTGTCCTGGCGCCGGTACAGCTTGGCATGCGTGGACAGGATCTCGAATCCGCTGCGCAGCAGCAGCGTCAGAAACAACACGTTGAGCCAGTGCTCGATGCGCAGCCAGGCCGGAAAGTCGTGCGTCATCAGTACGTCCAAGCCCGGCGCTGCCCGAACGCCACGTTGACACCGGTCAGCACGCTCAGGTGCAGTCCGAGGAAGCCGGCCGCGCAGGCCAGCGCGAGGCTGCCCGGCGCCAGATCCCACCGCCCGGTCAGCGCCGGCAGCCCGGGCAGCATCACCAGCCGGGTGATCAGATAGCAGAGCAGGAAAACTGTGCACAGCGCGCTGCCGGCCAACCAGCCCAGCTTCGGCACGACGTCATCTACGTCAACCCAGGTGAGCGCGGCGGCGGCCAGGCAGCCGATGATCATCGCCGCGCAGTACGCCACGAAGTATCCGGGCCGGCCGGGCGCTGTCGCCAGTACGTAGGCGTGCGTGGCCGCCACACCCAGCAGCGCCGCGTCGGCCGCCAGCGTCACCATGCGCGGCAGGTTGAACGCGATGGCAGTCATTGCCGTTCGTGCCTGCGGACTTCGATCCGGCCGCCGACCTCGCGGCATTGCAGGGTCGGCTGGCCGCCGGTGGCCGGGGTCATCACAGTCATCACGAGCCTCCGATCGTCACCGTTCGGTGAGCTGTTGGGCTTTCGCGTAGGCCAGCTGCAGAAAGTCCGCGCCCGCCAGGGCGGTGAAGGTGCCGGCGACCAACCGGGTGAGCCGCGGGGCGAACACCAGCCCGATGGTGAACGCGGTGACCACCCACATGTCCAGGCAGAACGGGCACGTCAACAGCTCGCCCAGGCTGTGACGCAACTGGCTGGAGTGCCGGGTCTCCTCCATCACCTCGGCGGGACCGCCGGTACCGGCGTAGTGGGCGAACGGGGCCCGCAGCGGGCTGGTCACCGCGTCCTTGGTGAGTGTCCGGGAAAGCTTGTGGGCGCCCAGCGTCACGGTCAGCAGGTCTCCGGCCGCCCAGCCCCGTGGCAGCCGGCGCCCGGTGGCCGCGGCGGCCACGGTAACCGCCGCGACCAGCCCGCCGTAGACCAGCAGCACCATCGCATACCCCCCCAGCGGACGCGGGTTGTCGCCGCGGTACGCGTCGGCTTCCCGCCTGGCCGCATCCGCGATGGTGCTGCCGGCCTCGGACGATTGGGCCATCACTCAGTACCTGTCGCAGGTGCTGGCGATGGGGCCGACCAGGTTGACGAACTGCGCTGCCTCGGGCACCCCCTGCGCCTGCTGGAGCATCTGCTGCCGCTGCGGCGGCGGGGAGGCGAGGAAGTTCTGCAGGAAGGATTGCGCCATCGGTGTCTCATTGAATTCCGCTGCGGCTTCCGGTGATTGGGCATTCATCGCCGACACCACCTGGGAATAGCTGCATGTGGTGTTCACCGCCGGATCTTGCGCGGGCTCCTGGCCCGGATCCGCGGCCGCGACTCCCCCGACGGACAGCGCCAGCGCGACACCGCCGGCACCGGCGGCCAGTCTGGCCAAAGATGTTGTGATCATTAGATTCTCCCCTTCGCCTCATATCCGTCGGTGACGGTACCGAGGTAGGCTTGCCGTTTTGGGCCGGGCTAAACCACGGTTTGCCCGCGGACCGTACTGGGTATCGGAAGAAGTGCTGTGATTGCTCGGATTCTCACCGCAGTGGCCTTGTGGGCCTCGACGCTGCTGTTTTGGCCCGCCGGGGATGCGGTGGCATCACAGTGCCCGGACGTGGACGTGGTGTTCGCCCGCGGCACCGCCGAGCCGCCCGGTGTGGGCTGGATCGGCCAGCAGTTCGTCGACGCACTGCGGTGGCGGCTGATGGGCCGATCGGTGGGTGTTTACCCCGTAAACTTCCCAGCCGTACCGGAATTCGCCCCGACGATCGCGGGCGTGGCCGATGCCAACGCGCACATCAGCGACATGGCGGCAAGCTGCCCGGGCACCGCACTGGTGCTCGGCGGCTACTCACGCGGGGCCGCGCTGATGGGCTACGCCACCGCGCCCGCGGTGCCCGCCGAAGGGTTTCCCGCCCCGTTGCCGCCCGAGGCGGCCGATCGCGTCGCCGCGGTCGCGTTGCTGGGCAAGCCGTCGCCGGCGTTTCTGGACTCCATCGGCGCACCGCCGGTGGTCATCGGGCCCGGCTATGCCGCCAAGACGCTCGAGTTGTGCGCCCCCGGGGATCCGATCTGCTCGGCCGGTGCCGACGGCGCCGCGCACGCCACCTACGCCGCCAACGGTATGACGGCACAGGCGGCCGATTTCGCGGTGGAACGTCTCAGGCCACCCGAAACTGCTCCAGATCAGCCGCTTTGACGCTCAGCCCGTGGCCGGGCGCTGCCCGGTCGGGACGCAACACGCCGCCGGACTGCGGGCGCAGCACACCGTCGAAGGCCAGCTGCTCGATGCGCACGTGGTCGTGGAAGTACTCCAGGTGCCGCAGGTGCCACAGCGCGGTGCCGACGTGCGCGCTGATCTGCGGCGCGCAGTGCAGCGACAGATCCATCGACCGGGCGTCGCAGAGCGCACCGACCTTGAGCACGCCGGTGATGCCCAGGCAGCGGGTGACGTCCGCCTGCGGGCAGTCGACGGCGCCGGCCCCGAGCATGCGGTGGAAGTAGGGCAGGTCGTAGCCGTATTCACCGGCGGCGATGTCCATCCCGGCGGGCGCGTGCTCGCGCAGCAGGTGCAGTCCCTCGAGGTCGTCGGAGCTGACCGGCTCTTCGAACCAGCGCACATCATGCTCGGCGAAACGCTGCGCCCAATCCAGTGCCTGCTTGCGGTGGTAGGCGCCGTTGGCGTCCACGAACAACTCGGTGTCGTCGCCGATCGCGGCCCGCGCCGCGGTCACCCGCGCGGAGTCGGCCGCCGGGTCCCGGCCGACCTTCATCTTGACCCGGGGAATGCCGTCGCGCACCCAGCCGGCGAGCTGACGGCGCAAGGTGTCGTTGTCGTAGGAGGTGAAGCCGCCGCTGCCGTAGATGGGGGTGGCGTGGTGCACCGCGCCGAGTGCGACGGCGAGTGACTCGCCGAGCAGCCGGGCCCGCAGGTCCCACAGCGCGACGTCGACCGCGGCGATCGCCTGGGCGACGACCCCGGGCCTGCCCAGGTTGCGTACCGCGTGCAGCATGTCGGCCCAGCGGGCCGGCGGCACCAGCGCGTCGCCGCCGCAGACCACTTCGGAGAGCTTGTCGCGGACCACCGTCGCGGTCGCGGTGCCGGCGTAGCTGTAGCCGATACCGCTCCGGCCGCCGGCGCCCACCGTCACCAGCACCATCGTGGTGGAATCCCAGACCAGCGTGCCGTCGGACTCCTCCGAATCGGTGGGAATCGTGTAGGCGGCGACCTCGACCGAGTCGACGGGCACCGGCGCGCCGCTGGGCAAGCTCATAAGTCGGTGACTACCCGTGCCCGGCTGCGGGTATGCATCCGGCCATGGACGGCTGCCAATCGCTGCTCGAGCGGTTCCCGCCGCAGGTGTTGCGGCAATATGCGCTGATCGCCGACGGCGAGCGCGGGATCGTGGTCGGCCCGCGCGGCGACTTCTGTTGGATGTGCCTGCCGCGGTGGGACAGTCCGGCGGTGTTCAGTTCGCTGCTCGGCGGCGCCGGGGTGTACGCCGTCACCCCGGAGCGGCGCTATGTGTGGGGCGGCCAATACGAGGAGCGGTCGCTGATCTGGCGATCCCGCTGGGTCACCACCGACGGGATCGTCGAATGCCGCGAGGCGCTGGCCTTCCCCGGCGATCCGCACACCGCGGTGGTGTTGCGCCGCATTCGGGCGCTCGACCGGCCGGTACGGATGCAGGTCGCGCTGGATGTTCGGGCCGGCTTCGGCGCCGAGGCGTCGACGGTGTCGTGCTGCGACGGCGTGTGGACCGGCCGGTCGGGATCGCACCGGTTCCGCTGGAGCGGCGGCGGTGACGCCCGCCGCGCCGACGACGGTTCGCTGCGGCTGGTGCTCGACGTCGCGCCCGGCCACGACCACGACCTTGTGCTCGAGTTGTCCGACCGCGAACTCGGCGATCGCCCCCCTGCTCCCGCCGATTCCTGGCTTGTCACCGAAAGTGCTTGGCGGGAAGCGGTTCCCGAGCTCACCGGTACGCTGGCCGACGCCGACGCGCAGCGCGCCTACGCGGTGCTTCGCGGTCTGACCAGCAGCGGCGGCGGGATGGTCGCGGCGGCCACCATGTCGTTGCCGGAGCGCGCCAAAGCCCGCCGGAACTTCGACTATCGCTACTGCTGGATCCGCGACCAGTGCTACACCGGGCAGGCGATCGCCGCCGCCGGGGCGCATCCGCTGCTGGACGACGCCGTGCGGTTCGTCACCGAACGGGTGCTGGCCGACGGGCCCGGCCTGCGGCCGGCCTACTGCGTCGACGCCTCCGTGCCACCGCCGGAACACGATCTGTCACTGTCCGGCTACCCCGGCGCGGCGGCCAAGACCGGCAACTGGGTCGGTAAGCAGTTCCAGCTCGACAATTTCGGGGAGGTGCTGCTGCTGCTGGCCGCCGCGGCCCGGCTGGACCGGCTGGACAGCACCCATTGGGGCGCGGTGCACATATTGATCGATGCGATCGAAAGCCGTTGCGGTGACCCGGATGCCGGGGTGTGGGAGCTCGACAATCGCCGCTGGGCACATTCCCGGCTGATCTGCGCGGCCGGGCTGCGCCGCATCGCCGCCGCGGCGGCACCGGCCGAAGGGGCCCGCTGGCAGCAGCTGGCCGACAAGCTGGTCAGTGACGCCGGCACCGACTGCCTGCACCGCGATGGCCGGTGGCAGCGCGCTCCCGATGACCCGGGGATCGATGCGGCGCTGCTGCTGCCGGGGCTGCGGGGTGCGGTGCCGGTCGACGACCCCCGCACCGTGGCGACGGTGGCCGCGGTGCGCCGTGAGCTGACCCGGGACGGCTTCGTCTACCGCTACCGACCGGACCGGCGTGACCTCGGCGAGGCCGAAGGGGCATTTCTGCTGTGCAATTTCGCGATGGCCCTGGCGGATCATCAGCAGGGCAACGAGCTTGCGGCGCTGCAGTGGTTCGAGCGGGGGCGCATGGCGTGCGGACCGCCGGGTCTGCTCACCGAGGAGTACGACGTGGGCCAGCGCCAGTTGCGCGGCAATCTGCCGCAGGCGTTCACCCATGCGCTGCTGTTCGAGTCGGCGCACCTGTTGGCCGGCGCTACCACTTCCTGAGTTGGCTTGGGTTGGCTTGGGTTACGGCTTGAGCAGAACTTTGACCGCCCCGTCGCGCTTGTGCTGGAACATCTCGTAGGCCTGCGGCGCCTGCTCCAGCGGCAGTTCGTGGGTGGCGAAGTCGTCGACGCCCAGCGGGTCGTCGTCGGTGAGCAGATCCATCAGCTGCCCGACGCGAGGTTTGACGTTGGCCTGGCCCATCCGCAGCGTGGTCTGCTTGTCGAACAACGTGAACATCGGCAGCGGATCCAGCTTGCCGCCGTAGACCCCGATGATCGACACCGTGCCGCCGCGGCGCACGATGTCGATCGCGGAGTACAGCGCGGCCAGCCGGTCGATGCCGGCCTTGCTGATCAGCGGTCCGGCGACGGCGTCCGGCAGCAGCGAACTGAGCTGCTGCACCGCCTTGGCGCCGCCGGAACCGTGCGCCTCCATGCCGACGGCGTCGATCACCGCGTCGGTCCCGCGCCCGTGGGTGCGGTCGCGGATCAGCTCGCCGACATCGGCTGCCTCGCCCAGGTCGATGGTTTCGATGCCGCGGCGCGCCAGCCGGCCCAGCCGCTCGGGCACCAGATCGACGCCGATCACCCGGGCGCCGCGGTGGTCGGCGATGCGGGCCGCCATGTCGCCGATCGGCCCGAGGCCCAGTACGGTCACCGAGCCGCCGTCGGGTATCGCGGCGTAGTCGACCGCCTGCGCCGCGGTCGGCAGCACGTCGGACAGGTACACGAACCGCGAATCCGGCGGCCCCTCCGGCACTTTGATGTGGGTGTAGGACGCTTGCGGCACCCGCAGGTATTGCGCCTGCGCGCCGGGAACCTGACCGTAGAGCTTGGAGTAGCCGAACAGCGCGGCGCCGGTGTCCTGCTCGCGCACCCGGGTGGTGTCGCACTGGGTCGGCAGTCCCTGGCGGCACATGGCGCAGTGGCCGCAGGCGATCTGGAACGGGATCACCACCCGGTCACCGGGCGTGAGGTTGCTGACCGCGCTGCCGACTTCGGCCACGATACCCATCGGTTCGTGGCCCAGGATGTCGCCGGGGTCCATGAACGCGCCGAGCACCTCGTAGAGATGCAGATCGGATCCGCAGATGTTGGTGGTGGTCAACTCGACGATGGCGTCGGTCGGCTTCTCGATCACCGGGTCGGGCACGGTGTCGACCTGGACCTTGCGTTTGCCCTGCCATGTGACTGCCCGCATCGGGTCGCCTCCGTGGTGTCTCGTGGTCTCCCGAACACCGCCCGGCTACCCGCCTGCGCTGCCGCGCAAACACATCCGCCGCTGCTGGCGAGCCTGCGGGTGTTTCAGCGGCGGCAGTGCGGGTACGCCGCGGGAAAGAGCACCATCACCGATGGAAAGCCACGCTGATGACACCACGCCATGATGACCGGCCGGATCACCCGACGTCGCTGGAGAACGCCGTGGACCGGCTCGAGGAAAAAGTCGCCGACGAACACGGTCCGGTCGCCGAGGAACACGAGACCGACGAGAACAGCCGGCGCGGTTCGTCGGACGAACCACCCGATTGAGTGCTCGACCGACCGGCGCGCACCGCGAACCCGTGCCCGCGAACGGATACGTTTCACCGCCGCCCCACCGGGTACCTGATCGGCCATGACGTCGTTGTGGCTCGCCGACCGGATCGAGACATCACCGGCATCCGACACCGCCGACGACCTGCCCGGCTCCGCCGACATCGTGGTGGCGGGCGCCGGCATCACCGGGCTGATGACCGCGGTGCTGCTGGCCCGAGCGGGTCGAGAGGTGCTGGTGCTGGAGGGCCGGACCGTCGGTGCCTGTGCGACCGGCAACACCACCGGCAAGATCAGCCTGTTGCAGGGCACCCGGCTGTCGGCGATCGCGGCCCGACAGGGCAAGCGGCTGGCCGGCGGCTATCTGGCGGGAAACCGCGCCGGGCAGGATTGGCTGCTGTCCTACTGCGCGGCAACCGGTGTCGCGGTGCAGCGCGAAGACGCCTACAGCTTCGCCCAGTCCGATGCGGGGCTGGCGGCCGCGCGCGCCGAGTTCGACGCCTGTCGCGCGCTGGGCCTGCCGGTGAGCTGGGAGCCGGTGGCCGATGTGCCGTTTCCGTACCGCGGCGGGGTACGGCTGGCCGACCAGGCGCAGTTCGACCCGATGCAGTTTCTGGATGCGCTGCGCGCGGAGTTGCTCGCCGCCGGCGGGAGATTGGTCGAACATGCCCGGGTGCAACGGGTTTCCGGCGGGCATCTGGGCTCCCGGGAGCTGCGGCTGCACGTCGGCGGCCCGCGGCTGCACACCGAGGTCAAGGCCAACCAGCTGGTGCTGGCCACCGGTATCCCGGTGCTGGACCGCGGCGGATACTTCGCCCGGGTCAAACCGAACCGGTCGTACTGCCTGGCGTTCGAGGTGCCCGGTGAGATCACCCGTCCGATGATGATCTCCACCGATTCGCCGACCCGGTCGCTGCGCTACGCCCCGGTCGACGACTCCGAGCGGCTCATCGTCGGCGGGGCGGGCCACACCGTCGGGCGCGCCAAACACCCCACCGAAGCGCTGGCCGAACTGATGTCGTGGACGAGCAGATATTACCCGGATGCCACCCGGACGCAGCTGTGGTCGGCGCAGGACTACGCCCCCGTCGATGAGTTGCCCTATGTCGGGCCGATCCTGCCCGACAGTGACACCATCTGTGTGGCAACCGGTTTCAACAAGTGGGGCATGACCAACGGGGCGGCCGCGGCGCTGGTGCTGGCCGGCAGGCTGCTCGGCGAGCGCCACGAGTGGGACCGGGCGTTCGCCAGTTGGAGCACCCGCGAACTGCGCGGGCTGTCCACCGCGGTGACGTCCAACCTCGAGGTCGGTTTCAACCTGGCGAAGGGCTGGATCACCCCGACGGCCCGAATCGGCAGGCAGTACCTGGGCACCGCCGCACCGGGTGAGGTCAGCGGGCCGCCGTGGCAGCTGCAGGCGCGATGCCAGGTCGACGGTGTCGAGCACCGGCTCTCCCCGGTCTGCCCGCACCTCGGCGGCATCGTCAACTGGAACGACGCCGACCAGGCCTGGGAGTGCCCGCTGCACGGATCACGGTTCGCTCCCGACGGCACGCTGCTGGAAGGGCCCGCGACCCGCGGGCTGTCCGCGGAACCGGCGACGCATCACGAGCCACCCGACGGCGAGGTGCGCGGTGTGCATCATCGACCATGACATGCGGTCGATCGTGGCGAGCGCGAAGCTGGCCTTCGTCGCGACGATCTGTGAGGACGGCTCACCGAACCTGTCGCCGAAGGAGTCGCTGCTGGTCTACGGCGACGAGCACCTGGCGTTCATGCACATGGCCTCGCCGACCACGGTGGCCGACCTGCGTCGCGATCCGCGCATCGAGGTGAACGTGGTCGACTTCCTCAAACGCCGCGGCTACCGCTTCAAGGGCACCGCGCAGCTGCGTCAACCCGGCGACGAGGTCTACGAGTGGCTGCGGCGGTGGGTGGTCGAGACCCACGGGCCGCGGTTTCCGTGCCGGGAGGCGGTGCTGATCCGGGTCGAGCGGGCGCTGCCGATCGCCTCACCGGCCTACATGTTCGGCGACGCCCACGAAGCCGAGCTGGAGCGGTTGTGGTCCGGCATCTACGGGCTGCCATGACCGTCACGGTGGTCGGTCAGATCGGCGCGCCGGCCGCCGCTGCGGCCGCCTGCGTATCGCAGCTGGGCGGGCGTCCGCACCTGACGGGCCCGGTCGCCGCGCGTTTCCGGCTCGGTGTCGCCGGGTATTGCGCGGATATGGGATTTCAAGTGACACAGGTGCAAAAGTGCCTTTCCGGCTTCGACTATCCCGGCACTCCGGAGGAGCTGGCCGAGCACGCCCGTCGCAACGGCGCCGAGCCGCAGCTTGTCGATACGCTGCGGGCGTTGAAGCGCGACAGCTTCGACGGCCCGGAGGCGGTGATGGGCTCGCTGGGCGCGCAGAATGCGCTGGGCGGTTGAGTGCTCGGTTAGTGCAGCTGGTCGCGCAGTTTGGCCAGCGACTTGGCCAGCAGGCGCGAGACGTGCATCTGTGAGATGCCGACCCGTTCGGCGATCTGGGTCTGCGTCATCGACTCGAAGAACCGCAGCACCAGCACGGTGCGCTCCCGCTCCGGAAGCGCCTTGAGCAAGGGGCGCAACGCTTCCCGGTCCTCGATCCGGTCCATTCCGGCATCGATGTCGCCGAGGGTATCGGCGATCGAGCGAACATCGTCCTCGTCGGAACTGCCGCCGCTGTCGATGGACAAGGTGTTGTAGGAGCTGCCCGCGACCAGCCCTTCGACCACCTCGTCTCGGCTCAACTCCAGTTCGCGGGCGAGTTCGGAGGCGGTCGGCGCACGGCCGAGCCGCTGCGACATGTCCGCTGTGGCCGCCCCGAGGCGCAGGTGCAGCTCTTTGAGCCGGCGGGGCACTTTGACCGACCAGCTGTTGTCACGGAAATGCCGACGGACCTCGCCCATGATCGTCGGCACCGCGAACGAGACGAAATCCGAGCCGGTCTCGACGTCGAAACGCGTTACCGCGTTGACCAGCCCCACCCGGGCGACCTGGACCAGGTCGTCGCGCAACTCGCCGCGGCCTTCGAACCGGCGGGCGATGTGGTCGGCCAGCGGCAGGCACCGCTCGACGATCTTGTCCTTGCGGGTGCGGAAGCCGGCTGAGTCGGCGTCGTACTGTGCCAGTTCACGGAACATGTCGCCGACGTCGGCGTACTCCGATCCTGATTGTGAGCCGCTGCCGGCGGCACGCGGTGTCACCGCCCGGTGTCCGCCCGCCGGGTTGTCAGCGTGGCTCCGAATACCTCACCGGCGCTGCCGGGTTCGTGGCCGTCGTGGAATGTCTGTACGTCGTCGACCAGCGAGGTCAGCACATGCCAGCTGAAGCTGCCCGGCGTCAGCACGTCGGCCCCCTCACCGGTGGCCGACGCCCGGATCGTCACGTCTTCGTCGTGCGGGTCGATGACGACCGTCAGCATCGCGTCCGGGGCGGCGCAGCGGATCAGCTGGGTGCACAGCTCATCGACCGCCAGCCGCAGGTCGGCGACCGTATCGACGTTGAGATCTTCGAAAGTGGCTATCGCACCGACCAACATGCGCACCACCGCCAGACTCTCCAGCCTGGGGGTGACCCGCAACTCGACGGCCCGCTCGCTGCACGACCGTGAGGTCCGGTCGCTGTGGATGTCGGTCATGAAGCCTCCCGGCGATGTCGGACCGAGACTACCGCTGCGCACCAATGGACCGTTCACGCCGTCAACACCGCATGCCGGCTGCCCGCAGATCAGTCATGGCGTGTATGTACCCGGTCGCCCAAGAATTCAACCATTGATTCCGGCGCTCAGCGGTAAAACGGCCCGGCTGGAAAACCAGCCGGGCCGCTTGTTCTCGGAGCTAACTGGTGGAGTGCTGTCGATGCGCCTCGGGGTGCGCAAGGTGCCACTGTTGGTTCACCCTGCCGATCCGCCGGTGTTCGATAACCAGCCACAGCGCGCCCAGCGCCGCGGCGAGTACCGCAAAGGCCGCGACCTCCATGCCCTGGCGGTCATGACCGGTGGCGAAAGCGGTGAGGCACCCGATCCCGGACACCATGCCCACCACGAGCAGGGTGTAACCGGGCCACCCCATGACGTCGATCACGGCACGGCCGGCGTGCGGCCGAGTCGTCCGGACATGGTCAACGGGGTCATGAAACGTATCGCCCATTGCAATTCCTTTCCTGCAGCTCCGGCCTATCCGGAAATCGCAATCAGGACTCCGGTCGGTGTGTGTCGAGCCCGTCTGCGAACGAAACCTATCGTAAGCCGATGTGATCTAAATAACGCCCGGTTTACAGAAACTTCACAGGAATGTAGCAGTAACACCAGCTAAAGCCGTGCTCCATCAGCCCAGGCCGATGATCGGCGGGGTACTCATCAACATGGTGACCAGCATCAACGACATCAGGAACCAGCCGGCACCTTGCCAGCCCCACCAGGTGCCACGCGCGCGCCACACCTGGTAGGTGCGCAGGAACGCCCGTACCCCACCGCCGGCGAAGATCGCGGGCCCGCCCAAGGCGAGCAGGGTGCGGTAGGGCCGCCCGCACGCCACCGTCACCGCGTCCGGGTCGCAGGAGCTGGCCCACACCGCCGCCAGGATGACGAATGCCAGCCCTGCCGCGATGATCAGGCCGACGAACCTGACTGCCGCACGGACCTCCTCGTCCTCCTGCCCCAGCCGGTCACCCCCGGAGTGGGACTGCATGCGGCGTTCCATGCCTCCCACCGTCCGCGCTGATGGACGCTGCGTCAAGGTGATTCGACGTTTGAACGTGGGGTCTGGCGGGAAGCCTTGCCGGTGTGGCGAGCCGAGGAGTACATGGGCCGTCACACCCACGAAATCCAGGGAGGGGATTCATGTCGGACGAAAACAACAGCGGCGCCGAGGAAGGCATCCGGGGAGCCGTGGAAGGCGTCAAGGGCAAGGCCAAGGAAGCCTTCGGAGCCGTCACCGGTAACGACGAAATGGCCCGCGAGGGCCAGGCGCAGCAGGACAAGGGCGAGGCGCAGCGCGACGCTGCCAAACACGAAGCCGAGGCCGAATCGGCTCGAGCCGGCGCGAAAGCGGCAGAGGCGCGCGAGCAGTCCCACCAGTAGCCAGATTGAAGATGGGCCCGGTCCGCAGCGCGGACCGGGCCTGTCGCTGCGCGGTTATTCGCGCTCCGTAACGGGTATTAGTCCAGTTGAGGAGCACCCGAGGGTTGGAGCCGGCCGATGGACATCTTGTTACTGACCGATCGGAACGAGTTCGAGCAGACGCTCTCGGTGTTGCGCGTCTTCGGGCATTCGGTCAGTCGCGCGCCGCTCGCCCTCGCTACCCGGGCCGACTGCCGAGGGGCCTGCGCGGTGCTGGTGGACGGCTGCGGTGACCTGTCCGGCGCGCGCGAGACCTGTCGGCGGCTCGGAACCTGGGCGCCCTCGGCTGTGGTGCTGGCCGTGGTGACCGCCGAAGACTTCGCCGCCGTCGACCTCGACTGGCAGGTCGATGACGTGCTGGTCGCAACCGCCGGCCCGGCCGAAGCGCACGCCCGGCTGCGGCTGGCGCAAGCACGTCGACGCGAATCTGTCGACAACGCAGTGCAATTCGGCGATCTCGTCATCCACCCCGACAGCTACAGCGCGTCGCTGGCCGACCGTGAACTCGAACTCACCCTCACTGAGTTCAAGCTGCTCAACTATCTGGTGCAGCACGCGGGCCACGCCTTCACCCGCACCAGGCTGCTGCACGAGGTATGGGGCGGGGAGGGCGGCCGGCGCAAAGTCGACGTCCACGTACAGCGGCTGCGCGCCAAGCTCGGCGTGGAACACGAGTCGATCGTCGACACAGTTCGCGGCGTCGGCTACATGACACCGGAAGCACCTCAACCGCAATGGGCACTCGCGAACTGAGGACGGCCGGGCTCAGTAGTTGTCGCAGGAACTGGCCAGCGGCCCGAACAGCGCGACGTACTCGGCGGCTTCGGGCGTGCTCTGCGCCTGCTCGACCAGCTGCCGGCGCTGCGGGGGCGGCGCAGCCAAGAAGTTCTGCAGCCAGGACTGCGCGGCCGGTGTCGCGTTGAATTGCGCGGCGACCCCGGGTGACTGGTCGTTCATCGCTGCCACCACCTGGGAGTAGCTGCAGGTGGTGTTGACGGCAGGGTCGGTGCCCGGGTCCGCGGACGCCACCGCCAGACCGGCGCTCAGCGCCAGCGCGGCACCCCCACCCGCGGCGGCCAATCTCGTAAGGCCAATCATTTCTCGGCCACCTCTCTGATGCGCCGCCGATCGGTCACCGACGGAGATTGCCGGATTCCCGTTTCCCTTCGCGGCCAAACCGCTCTCGGATCGCCTCAGAACACCGCGACCAGGACCGCCAGATCGGCCAGCAGCACCGTCCAGCCCCCTACCCAGACCGCGATCCCGCGGCGGTGCGTCGCGAAGAAGAACGCCAGAAACAGCGTCAGGGCCGCAACCCCGGCGGCCCCGTGGTACAGCAGGCCGAACAGCGTGCCGTTGACCTTGAGATCCGGGCAGGCTGCGGTGTTGCACAACGCGGTACCGGCCACCCGGGACAGCGCGTATGCCATCAGCAGCGCGGCAGCCGGGGCGGTCAGCAGCGACAACGTCCAATTGATCCAGGTCCAGTCGCGCTGTGGCGCCTCGGCCGCCGTCATGCCCTCCGCAGCCGGTGACGCGTCGGCGAAAATGGGCCGGACCGCCCGGTGCTCCAGGATGGTCATCGCCCGCCTCCGATCGCCTTTGCCGCGGTTGGCGGATACCCCGCGCCCCCGGGCGCGAAACCGCACCGCCGGGCGTCGCGGCTGCGAAGTTGGCACCATGACAAGGTGAGCCGAGACACCCCCGCCCCGCTGGCCCGGTTCTCGGCGCTGACCCGGGACTGGTTCACCGGCACCTTCACCGCACCGACCACGGCCCAGGCGCAGGCCTGGTCGGCGATTGCCGATGGGCACAACACGCTGGTGGTCGCACCCACCGGCTCCGGCAAGACGCTGGCGGCGTTCCTGTGGGCGCTCGACGGGCTGACCGCCGCGCCCGGCCCGCAGGCGGGGGCCGGCACCCGGGTGCTGTACGTCTCGCCGCTCAAGGCGCTGGCCGTCGACGTCGAACGCAACCTGCGCACCCCGCTGGCCGGCATCGGCCGGCTCGCTGCGCACCGCGGCCTGCCCGCCCCCGCCGTCACGGTCGGGGTGCGCTCCGGTGACACCCCTGCGGCACGGCGCCGCCAGCTGGTCGCGCACCCGCCCGACATCCTGATCACCACCCCGGAATCGCTGTTTCTGATGCTCACGTCTACAGCGCGGCAGGCGCTGACCGGGGTGCAGACGGTGATCGTCGATGAAGTGCACGCGGTCGCCGGCACCAAGCGCGGCAGCCATCTGGCGCTGTCGCTGGAGCGACTCGACGCGCAACTGGCCTCCCCCGCCCAGCGCATCGGGCTCAGCGCCACCGTCCGGCCCGCCGAGGAGGTCGCCCGGTTCCTGTCCGGACAGTCCCCGACCAGGATCGTGGCGCCGCCGGCCGCCAAGACGTTCGAGCTGACGGTGCAGGTTCCGGTGCCCGACATGGCCAGCCCGGCCGAGGGCACCATCTGGCCGGAGGTGGAGGAGCGCATCGTAGACCTGATCGAGGCCCATCACTCCGCCATCGTATTCGCCAACTCACGTCGATTGGCCGAACGACTCACCGGTCGGCTCAACGAGATTCACGCAGAACGCTGCGATGATGAAGCCGATGTGCTGGCGCGGGCCCACCACGGGTCGGTGTCGAAGGAGACTCGCGCCGCCGTCGAGGAAGACCTCAAAAGCGGGCGGCTGCGGGCGGTGGTGGCCACCTCGAGCCTGGAGTTGGGCATCGACATGGGAGCCGTCGACCTGGTCATCCAGATCGAGGCGCCGCCGTCGGTGGCCAGCGGTCTGCAGCGCATCGGGCGGGCCGGGCACCAGGTCGGCGAGATCTCCCGCGGTGCACTGATTCCCAAACACCGCACCGACCTGATCGGGTGCGCGGTCTCGGTGCAGCGGATGCTGCACGGTCAGATCGAGACCCTGACGGTGCCGGCCAACCCGCTGGACATCCTGGCCCAGCACACCGTGGCCGCGGCCGCATTGGAACCGCTGGACGCCGATTCCTGGTTCGACACGGTGCGTCGCAGCGCTCCGTTCGCGACCTTGCCGCGCAGCGTATTCGAGGCCACCCTCGACCTGTTGAGCGGCAAATACCCGTCGACCGAATTCGCCGAGCTGCGGCCCCGCCTGGTCTACGACCGTGACACCGGAACCCTGACCGGCCGGCCCGGCGCTCAACGGCTGGCCGTCACCTCCGGCGGCGCCATCCCGGATCGCGGACTGTTCGCGGTCTATCTGGCCGGGGCGCAGAAGCCCACGCGGGTAGGCGAACTCGACGAGGAGATGGTCTACGAATCACGGCCCGGCGACGTGATCTCGCTGGGCGCCACCAGTTGGCGCATCGCAGAGATCACCCATGACCGGGTGCTGGTGGCCCCGGCACCCGGCCAGCCGGGCCGGCTGCCGTTCTGGCACGGCGACGGGGTCGGGCGGCCGGCCGAACTGGGCGCCGCGCTGGGCGCGTTCACCGGCGAGCTGGCCGGACTCGACCGTGCGGGGCTCGACAAGCGCTGCGCGGGTTTGGGTTTCGATGAGTACGCGACCGACAACCTGTGGCGGCTGCTCAATGACCAGCGCAGCGCCACCGGCACCGTTCCCACCGACACCACGCTGGTGGTGGAGCGGTTCCGCGACGAACTCGGCGACTGGCGGGTGGTGCTGCACTCGCCGTACGGGCTGCGGGTGCACGGACCGCTGGCGCTGGCGGTGGGCCGGCGGTTGCACGAGCGCTACGGCATCGACGAGAAGCCGACCGCCTCCGACGACGGCATCGTGGTGCGACTGCCCGACACGCTCGATGCCGACGCTCCCGGCGCCGAGATGTTCGTCTTCGACGCCGACGAGATCGAGCCGGTCGTCACCGCCGAGGTGGGTGGTTCGGCGCTGTTCGCCAGCCGGTTCCGCGAATGCGCCGCCCGGGCGCTGCTGCTGCCGCGCCGGCACCCCGGCCGCCGCACCCCGCTGTGGCAACAACGCCAGCGGGCCGCGCAGTTGCTCGATGTGGCCCGCAGATATCCCACCTTCCCGATCGTGCTGGAGACGGTGCGGGAGTGCTTGCAGGACGTCTACGACGTGCCCGCGCTGACACAGCTGATGGCGGCCATCGCGCAGCGCCGGGTGCGGGTGGTGCAGGTCGAGACCGCCACCCCGTCGCCGTTCGCGGCGTCGTTGCTGTTCGGTTACGTCGGGGCGTTCATGTACGAGGGCGACAGCCCACTGGCCGAGCGCCGCGCGGCCGCGCTGTCGCTGGATCCCACCCTGCTGGCGCAGCTGCTGGGCCGGGTGGAGTTGCGCGAGCTGCTCGACCCCGAGGTGGTCGCAGCGGTCGGCGCACAGCTGCAGCACCTGACGCGTGAGAAGGCCGCCCGCGACGCCGAGGGGGTCGCCGATCTGCTGCGGCTGCTCGGTCCGCTGACCGCCGATGAGGTGGCTGCCCGGGCCGGCGGAGCGGAGGTCAGCGGCTGGCTGGAGCATCTGCTGGCCGCCCGGCGAGTGCTGACGGTGGCGTTCGCCGGGCGGCGCTGGTGGGTGGCGATCGAGGACATCGGCCGGCTGCGCGACGGCATCGGGGTGGCGGTGCCGCCCGGGGTGCCCGCCGGGTTCACCGAACCGGTCGCCGATCCGCTCGGCGAGCTGCTGGGCCGCTTCGCCCGCACCCACGGGCCGTTCACCACCGCCCACGCCGCCGACCGGTTCGGGCTGGGGGTCCGCGTGGCCGGCGACGCGCTGGGAAGGCTTGCCGCCGACGGGCGGGTGGTGCGCGGTGAATTCGCCGACTTCCCGGACTCCGCCGGCGAACAGTGGTGCGACGCCGACGTGCTGCGGATCCTGCGCCGCCGGTCGCTGGCCGCGCTGCGCTCGGCGATCGAGCCGGTGTCACCGGCCGCCTACGCCCGTTTCCTGCCGGCGTGGCAGCAGCTCGACGGCGGCGCTGAGGGCATCGCCGGGCTGGCCGCGGTCATCGAACAGCTGGCGGGGGTGCCGCTGCCGGCCTCAGCGGTCGAGCCGCTGGTGCTGGGCCCGCGGGTGCGTGACTACTCGCCGGCCATGCTCGACGAACTCCTGGCGTCCGGGGAGGTGCTGTGGTCGGGGGCGGGCGCCCCGGGCGGCAGCACACCGGCCACCGACGGCTGGATCGCCTTCCACACCGCCGATTCGGCGCCGTTGACGTTGAGCACCGGTGCGCCGATCGAGTTCGGCGACGCGCACCGCGGCATCCTGGCTGCGCTGGGCGGTGGCGGCGCGTTCTTCTTCCGTCAGCTCTGCGGTGACAGCGGCGAGGCGGAGCTGAAAGCGGCGCTGTGGGAACTGATCTGGGCGGGATGGGTCACCGGCGACACCTTCGCCCCGGTGCGCGCGGTGCTGGCCGGCACCCGGCGCGCCACCCCGGCACACCGCAACCGGCGCCCGCCCCGGCTCAGCCGTTACAGCGTCGCGCACGCCGCGGCCCGCGCCGCCGACCCGGCGGTGGCCGGGCGCTGGTCGCTGTTGCCCGCACCGGAACCGGATTCCACGCTACGGGCCCACCACCGCGCCGAGGTGTTGCTGCACCGCTACGGCGTGCTGACC
The DNA here is from genome assembly GCA_964397355.1 of uncultured Mycobacterium sp. Lineage (GTDB taxonomy): Bacteria > Actinomycetota > Actinomycetes > Mycobacteriales > Mycobacteriaceae > Mycobacterium. The sequence goes on from CAYNJD010000001.1 coordinate 49,272, forward strand.
CGCGGGGCGGTGACCGCCGAAGCGGTGCCGGGCGGGTTCGCCACCGTCTACAAGGTGCTGACCGGATTCGAGGAGGCGGGCCGATGCCAGCGCGGCTACTTCATCGAATCGCTGGGCGCGGCGCAGTTCGCGCTGGCCTCCACCGTGGACCGGCTGCGCGGCTACCTCGACGGTGTGGACCCCGCGCGGCGGGAGTATCACGCGGTGGCGCTGGCCGCCGCCGACCCGGCCAACCCGTACGGGGCGGCGCTGAGCTGGCCGGCGCACCCCGGGACGGCACGGCCGGGCCGCAAGGCCGGGGCGCTGGTGGTGCTGGTCGACGGCGAACTGGTGTGGTTCGTCGAGCGTGGCGGCCGGTCGCTGCTGAACTTCTCCGACGACACCGAAGCGCAGCGAGCCGCCGGCGGCGCGCTGGCCGGGCTGATCGCCGACCGGCGGGTCGACGGAATTCTGGTGGAGCGGGTCGACGGCGTCGCGGTGCTGGAGATCGGTGACTCGCCGACGCTGACCGCGTTGCGCGATGCCGGGTTCTCCCGCACACCGCGGGGATTGCGGCTGCGCTGATGCCCGAGGGCGACACCGTTTTTCACACCGCCGCGGTGCTCGGTAACGCCCTGACCGGAAAGACGTTGACCCGCTGCGATATCCGGATGCCGCGGTATGCCGGAGTCGATCTCAGCGGGCAGCGGGTGGACGAGGTCATCAGCCGCGGCAAGCACCTGTTCATCCGCGTCGGGCAGGCCAGCATCCACTCGCATCTGAAGATGGACGGCAGCTGGCGGATCGCACGCGGGCCGCTGGACCATCGGGTGCGAATCATGTTGGAGGCCGGATCAGTTCGCGCCCTGGGAATCGACCTGGGCACCCTGGAGGTGCTGGATCGCCGACGTGACGTCGACGCCGTCGCGCATCTGGGCCCGGATCTGCTGGGCGGTGATTGGGATCCCGCCACCGCCGCCGCCAATTTGGTCGCCGACCCGCAGCGGCCGCTGGCGGAGGCCCTGTTGGATCAGACCGTGCTGGCCGGCATCGGCAACGTCTACTGCAACGAATTGTGTTTCGTCGCCGGCCGGTTGCCGACCACACCGGTCGGTGTGCTGCCCGATCCGGCTCGGCTGGTGTCGCGGGCCCGCGAGATGCTGTGGGCCAATCGGCTGCGCTGGTCGCGTTGCACCACCGGTGACACGCGCCCGGGCCGGCAGCTGTGGGTGTACGGCCGGGCCGGCAAGGCCTGCCGACGCTGCCGTACCGCGGTGCGCTCGGACCGCGACGCTGAGCGCATCAGCTTCTGGTGCGCGTCGTGCCAGCGGTGATGCCGCAGCCGACGAGAGCCTCAACGGCTTAGGCGGGGCCGATCACGGCCAGCCGCCGCAGCCCACACCGGGCAGGCAGCCTCCGCCGCCGCCGGGACCGCCCCAGCCGGTGGGTCCGCCGGGAATCTGGCCGCCGCCGCCACCGGGGCCACCGCTGCCGGTCGGGCCGCCCGGAATCTCACCGCCGCCCCCGCCGGGGCCACCGCCACCGGTCGGGCCGCCCGGAATCTGGCCGCCACCGCCACCGGGGCCACCGCCACCGGTCGGGCCGCCCGGAATCTCACCGCCACCGCCGGGGCCGTCGGGCTCGCCGGGGTTCTCCGCGCCGGGGCCACCGGGCACCGGCTCCATCGGAGTGGTCTCGATCGTGGTGGTGGTTGTTGTTGTGGTCTCGGTGGTGCTGGTCGGGGCTTCCTCTTTGGTGCCGCTGCAGCCCGCCGCCACCAGCGCGGCCGCACTGCCGAGCACCGCGATCGTCATCCTGCCGTGTGCCTTCATCAGAATCAGACTCC
>CAYNJD010000002.1:0-7055 GCA_964397355.1 uncultured Mycobacterium sp.
CGCATCCGGTGACTCCCGTGTCGACGTGCTGACGCTGGCTCGTGGCGAGCCTACGCGGTGCGAGGTGGCAGGCTGGACATGCCACACGCCATACCGCAGCGCCCGAAGGAGGCCCGCGTGCCCGCAATAGCGACCACCAACCCCGCGACCGGGGAGACCGTCAAGACGTTCACGGCCGCCACCGACACCCAGGTCGACGACGCGATCGCCCGCGCGGCCGCGCGGTTCGCCGACTACCGTCGCACCGATTTCGCCCAGCGTGCCCGATGGACGCACGCGGCGGCCGACCTGCTGGAGACCGAGGCCGACGACGTGGCCGCGATGATGACGCTGGAGATGGGCAAGACCCTGGCCTCGGCCAAGGCCGAAGCGCTCAAGTGCGTCAAGGGCTTCCGGTACTACGCCGACCACAGCGAAGCACTGCTGGCCGACGAGCCCGCCGACGCCGCCACGGTCAACGCGTCCAAGGCGTTCGCGCGCTATCAGCCGCTCGGGGTGGTGCTCGCGGTGATGCCGTGGAACTTCCCGCTGTGGCAGGCGGTGCGGTTCGCCGCGCCGGCGCTGATGGCCGGCAATGTCGGACTGCTCAAACACGCCTCCAACGTGCCGCAGACCGCGCTGTACCTCGCCGATCTGTTGGCCCGTGCCGGGTTCCCCGACGGTTGCTTCCAGACCCTGCTGATCTCTTCGGGCGCCGTCGAGCGTGTGCTGCGCGACCCGCGGGTGGCCGCGGCGACGCTGACCGGCAGCGAACCGGCCGGGCGGTCGGTCGCGGCCATCGCCGGCGACGAGGTCAAACACACCGTGCTGGAACTGGGCGGCAGCGACCCGTTCATCGTGATGCCGTCGGCGGACCTGGATACCGCGGTGACCACCGCGGTCAAGGCGCGGGTGCAGAACAACGGCCAATCCTGTATCGCGGCAAAGCGATTCATCGTCCACACCGACATCTACGACGACTTCGTCGCCAAGTTCACCGACCAGATGTCGGCGCTGCGGGTCGGCGATCCAACCGACCCGGACACCGACGTCGGGCCGCTGGCCACCGAGCAGGGCCGCGACGAGGTCGAACAGCAGGTCGACACCGCGGTCGCGGCCGGTGCGGTGATCCGTTGCGGCGGCAAGCGACTCGACCGCCCGGGCTGGTTCTACCCGCCGACGGTGATCACCGACATCACCCGCGACATGGCGCTGTTCACCGAGGAAGTGTTCGGCCCGGTGGCGTCGGTGTACCGGGCCGCCGACATCGACGAGGCGATCGAGATCGCCAACGCCACCACGTTCGGGCTGGGGTCGAACGCCTGGACCCGCGACGAGGCCGAGATCGGCCGCTTCGCCGACGAGATCGAGGCCGGGCAGGTGTTCATCAACGGGATGACGGTGTCCTTCCCGGAGCTGCCGTTCGGCGGGATCAAGCGGTCCGGGTACGGCCGGGAGCTCTCCGGGCACGGCATCCGCGAGTTCTGCAACCTCAAGACGGTGTGGGTGGCCTGATACCGGGGCGCGCGCTCACGCGGTGGCGGCCAACAATTTCCGGTCCTCGTCGGCGAAGGTGTCCTCGAGCTGCACCGGGCTGTAGTCCAGGTCGATCTCGCCGACCGGGCGACCGCGGGCGCTGCTGATGGTGCCGAACCGCCGCATCCCCTTGTCGGTCGCGTAGGAGACGAACTCCTCGGTGGACAGGCCGAACGGGACGTCGTCACCGTAGAGCGCGAACCCCTCCTCGGTGACACCGAGTGCCAGTGGCATCAGCTCGGTCATCCGGGACTCGAACACCGCCCAGTTGTCGTCGTCGGCCGCGACGTGGCGCCGGCAGGTGAAGGTGCCCCAGGCCATGTGGCGCCGCTCGTCGTCACCGATGTGCCGGATCAGCTGCTGCATGCCCGGCAGGATCGACCGCTGCGCGCAGATCTTGTTCCAGGCGTGGTAGCCGGTCAGCGCCAGCGTGCCCTCGACGATGTGGTTGTAGGTGACCGACGCGCGGACCTGGGCCGCCGGAGACGCGTCGGTGAGCAGCGCATCGAGCGAGGCGGGCAGCTCCTCGTAGAACAGCTTGCGATACGACGGCAGCTCATCGAGGTAGCCGTGCAGATCGTCGGTCATGCCGACCGCGTCCAGCCACATCCGGAACACCTGGGTGTGCTTGGCCTCCTCGAACGCGAACTGCGTCAGGTACATCTCGTCGCCGAGCCGGCCCTCGGCCCGCATCGCCGCCATGAACGGCTGGATGTCCTGGGTGACCGACTCCTCACCGGCGATGAACTGGGCGCACAACCGGGTGGCCTGGTCACGTTCCCGGTCGGTCAGCGACTCCCAGTCGCCTCGGTCGCGGGAGAAGTCGATGTCGGCCGGGTTCCAGAATTTCGCGTTGCCACCGGCGAACAGCTTGAGCGGCAGGCTTTCCCAGTTAAGACCGCCCGCGGCCAGTGAGTCGAAATGGGTGCGGGTCATCGCATTGCCTCCTCTGATTGCTGACGGCGGCTTGGTTGGCCGCCGAATGCCGTGGCCAGCACGGCGACCAGCCGGCGTACCGCCAGGGCCGGTTGCTCCGGGGTGGGCTCGTCGAGTCCGAGGATCGGGTCGATGCCGCGCAGGTAGGGGGCCAGCGCCAGATGCGGGAAGATCAACAGCAACAGCGACAGCAGGGCGTCGGTGTCGGCGTCGGCGCGCAGGTCACCGCGCTCCCGCGCCTGATGCACCAGCGGACGCAGCACCTCCAGGTAGTGCCGGTGGATGACGGTCCGCACACTGATCCGGGCGTCGGTGTCGACTTCGAGGCTCGCCGCGGCGTGCAGCGCCCGCTCGCGCGGATGGTCGGCGAAGTAGGCCACCCACACGTCGAGCATGTCGGTGAGGAACTCGAAAAACGGTCGGCTGGAGTCGAGTTCGTCGATCTGGTGCTCCATGTAGGCCCGCACCCGCTGGCCGGCGGTGTCGGCGACGAACGCGTACAGGTCGGCCTTGTCGGCGAAGTACTGAAACAGGCTGCCCTTGGCGACCTTGGCGCGCCGGGCGATGACGTTGAGGCTGCCGTGCGAGAAGCCGCGGGCGCTGAACTCCGCTTCGGCGGCCTCCAGCACCGCGGCCCGGCGCGCCGGGTCGACCCGCCCCCACGTCACTGTCGGCATCGGACCACCTCACTGGAATGACCACTGGTCATCCTAGTGTGAGCCGCGTCACGTTTCAAGGCTCCCGGCGCGCCGGGTTCAGCCGGTCATGCGAGCTTGCCGGCGACGCCGACCACCCGGGTGGCCAGGTGATCGAGCGCGGCCAGGGTGGCCTCGGGCATCTCGTCCTGGTTGTCCGGGCCGGTGATGTGGCCGACCCCGTAGGGGTTGCCGTCGGCGAACTTGAGCGGGTCGGTGTAGCCCGGCGGCACCAATATCCCGCCGAAGTGCATCAGCGACACGTAGAGGTTCAGCAGCGTGGCCTCCTGCCCGCCGTGCGCGGTCTGGCTGGAGGTGAACCCGGCGTAGACCTTGTCGGCCAGCGCGCCCTTGGCCCACAGTCCGCCCAGCGAATCGAGGAAGGTACGGAATTGTGCTGCGGGAGAACCGAATCGGGTGGGCGACCCGAAGATGACGGCGTCCGCCCAGACGATGTCGTCGCCGGTGGCGGCGGGCAGGTCCTTGGTGGCCTCGTAGTTGGCGGTCCACGCCGGATTGTGGGCGAAGGTCTCCGGGTCCCGGGTCTCCTCGATGTGCCGCAGCCGCACCTCGGCGCCCGCGGCCTCGCCCGCGTCGGCCACCCGTTGGGCCATCGCGGTGCCGTGCCCGGTGGCCGAGTAGTAGATAACCGCCAACTTGGTCATGTTCACTGCTCCTTATTCCTGTTGGGCGCCTGCAAGCAGGCGGTGCATCTCATCGAAATTCTGTGTTGATCGACCTCACGACGCCGCCTGGATCCCCGGGGCACGCGCGGCGGCCACCAGCGAGGCGTGCGTCGGCGCGCCGGGCACGTGCGCGGGCCGGCCGATGGCGAACTCCTTGCGCAGCACCGGGATCACGTGCTCACCGAGCAGGTCGAGCTGTTCAAGCACCGTCTTGAGCGGCAGCCCGGCGTGGTCGATGAGGAACAACTGCCGCTGGTAGTCACCGACGTAGTCCCGGAACCCCAGCGTCTTGTCGATGACCTGCTGCGGCGAGCCGACGGTCAGCGGGGTCTGGGCGCTGAACTCCTCCAGGCTCGGGCCGTGCCCGTAGACCGGGGCGTTGTCGAAGTAGGGCCGGAATTCGTCGACCGCGTCCTGACTGTTGGGCCGCAGGAACACCTGGCCGCCGATGCCCACGATCGCCTGATCGGCGCCGCCGTGACCGTAGTGCTCGAAGCGCTGCCGGTAGAGCTGCACCATCCGTTTGGTGTGCGACGGCGGCCAGAAGATGTGGTTGGCGAAGAAGCCGTCACCGTAACGCGCGGCCAGTTCGGCGATTTCGGGACTGCGGATCGAGCCGTGCCAGACGAACGGCGGCACCCCGTCCAGCGGCCGCGGCGCCAGCGTGAACCCGTGCAGCGGGGTGCGGTACTCGCCGCTGAAGTCGACGACATCCTCCCGCCACAGCCGGCGCAGCAAGGTGTAGTTCTCCACCGTCAGCGGCAGCGCCGCCCGGATGTCCTTGCCGAACCACGGGTACACCGGGCCGGTGTTGCCGCGCCCCAGCATCAAATCGACCCGGCCGTCGGCGAGGTGCTGCAGCACGCTGTAGTCCTCGGCGATCTTCACCGGGTCGTTGGTGGTGATCAGCGTGGTGGCGGTGGTCAGCTGAATCCGGTCGGTCTGCGCCGCGATGTAGCCCAGCAGGGTGGTCGGCGACGACGGCACGAACGGCGGGTTGTGGTGCTCGCCGGTGGCGAAGACGTCCAGGCCGACCTCCTCGGCCTTCTTGGCGATCGCCACGGTCGCCTTGATCCGCTCGGCCTCGGTCGGCGTGCGGCCCGTGGTCGGGTCGGTGGTGACATCCCCGACGGTGAAGATGCCGAATTGCATGCCCGTGTTCGACACGGCTGCCTCCCTGGGTAGGTGGTCGCTACTGTAGTCGATAGTTGCTAACACAACTACTTTTCTGGGTATTCCCCGCGTAAATCCCTGGATACTCGTTTAAGGATCAACTATTATCCGTGCGTATGCAGCCGCAGTGGCTCAGCGACGACGAGCACCGGATGTGGCGCGCCTACCTCGACAGCTCCCGATTGCTGCTGCGCGCGCTGGACCGGCAACTGGCCACCGACGCCGGGCTCAACCTGTCCGACTTCGAGATCCTCGCGCTGCTGTCGGAGGCCCCGCAACGCCGGCTGCGGATGAACGAGTTGGCCGACATCACCGTGACGACGCGTAGCGGGGTCACCCGGGCGGTCCGACGGCTGATCGACGCCGGCTGGGTGCAGCAGGTCAAATGCGACGAGGACCGGCGCGGGCTCTACGCCGAGCTCACCGACGCGGGCATGGCGAAGTTACGGGCGGCGGCGCCGGGACATGTCAACGCGGTGCGCGCCAACCTGTTCGATCTGCTCAGCCCGCGCGAGGTGGAACTGTTCACCCACTCCTACACGCAGATCCGCGACCACCTGCTGGGCGAGGCGTAGCCATTCTGGGCGAAGGCGACCGGCGGTCCGGCGTTCTCCATACGATTCAGGTCATGTCGCAATGCCACACCGTCCGCGGACCGATCGACACCGCCGACCTCGGCGTCACGCTGATGCACGAACACGTGTTCATCATGACCACCGAGATCGCCCAGAACTATCCGGAGGCCTGGGGCGACGAGGACGCCCGGGTGGCCGACGCGATCAGCCGGCTGGGTGAGTTGAAGAGCGCCGGGGTGGACACCATCGTCGACCTGACCGTGATCGGGCTGGGCCGCTACATCCCGCGCATCGCCCGCGTCGCGGCGGGTACCGAGCTGAACATCGTGGTGGCCACCGGCGTCTACACCTACAACGACGTGCCGTTCTACTTTCACTACCGCGGCCCCGGCACCATGCTCAACGGCCCGGAGATCATGGCCGACATGTTCGTCCGCGACATCGAGTCCGGCATCGCCGACACCGGGATCAAAGCCGCAATCCTCAAGTGCGCCACCGACGAACCCGGCGTCACCCCCGGCGTCGAGCGGGTGCTGCGCGCAGTCGCCCAGGCCCACCGGCGCACCGGGGCGCCGATCTCCACCCACACCCACGCCGGCTTGCGTCGGGGCCTGGAACAACAGCGCATCTTCGAAGAGGAGGGCGTCGACCTGTCCCGGGTGGTGATCGGGCACTCCGGGGACTCGACCGACCTGGGCTATCTGGAGGAGCTGATGGCGGCGGGCTCCTATCTGGGCATGGACCGGTTCGGCATCGACCTGATCCTGCCGTTCGAGGACCGGGTCAACACGGTGGCGCAGCTGTGCGAGCGCGGCCACGCCGACAAGATGGTGCTCTCCCACGACGCCAACTGCTACTTCGACGCGCTGCCCGGCGAACTGAGTGCGGTGGCCGCCCCGAACTGGCACTACCTGCACATCCACAACGACGTGATCCCGGCGCTGCAGCAGCGCGGCGTCACCGACGAGCAGCTGCGCACCATGCTGGTGGACAACCCGCGCAAGATCTTCGAGCACTCCGGCGGTTACTGAGGCCGCACGTAGCCCTCACCGCGACGGCGAATCGGCACGCAGCGCAAACGACCGGACCAGTGCCTGCAGCCGCTCATGGGTGGCGGCGTCCGGATCGCTGAGACGCAACTGCAGCAGTTCGCGGGCGGCGGCTTGCACCATCCGCGCGGTGTATTCGGGGTCCGGCAGGTCCGGGTAGATGCGCACCAGCTCGCCGACCAGATAACCGCGAACCACCGCCTGCGCTCGGGCGAGACGCTCGTGCAGCTCCGGCGGCGCTCCCTGCGGCGGGAACAGAAACAGCCGCCAGGTCGCCGGTTGGGCGTCGACAGCCCTGAGCACGCTGTCGAATCGGCGCACCAGCACACCGTCGCCGTCGGCGTCCGTCGTTGCGGAGATCGCCTCTCCGAACTGGGCGCCGGCCCGCGCGGCCTCGCGATCGATCAGCGCGACGAACAAACCTGC
>CAYNJD010000002.1:7155-19231 GCA_964397355.1 uncultured Mycobacterium sp.
ACTGGGCGCCGGCCCGCGCGGCCTCGCGATCGATCAGCGCGACGAACAAACCTGCGGGGTCACCGAATTGCTGATAGATCAGCGATCGGTTGATCCCGGCCTCGCCGGCTATCCGGTTCGGCGTGGCGGCGTGAAACCCCTCCGCGTCCACGATCGCGTGGGTGACATCGAGGATCTGCTCACGCCGGGCCGCAGCCGTCATCCGCTGCCTCCGCGTAGTCATGGTTGACAGCATAACTAACAACCTGTTACTAGTGTACTCACAACGTGTTAGTTATCCGGAGGTCCGCGATGCCCACCCACTACCCCGAGCTTGCGCAACGTGTTCGCAGTCAACGCGAGCTGCAGCCCGACCTCTACGGCGCCGTCGACTTCGACGCACAGCCCTACCGCACCACGACCGATCCGGCGGACCGCACCACGCTGCCGGAGTGGGTCGCCGACCGTGCTCCGTACCTGGCCGACGAGCGGGCCGTCGAACTGATCCGCACCGCGACCCTGCTGGGGGATGTGGTGGCAGACCCCTACGCGGCGCTGATGAGCGAATACAGCGTCGCAGCGCTGATCGACATGCTCCGGCTGGCCTGCCGCGAAGGCATCGACGCGGTGCCGGATGCCCCGCCCGAGCTGGCCGCGTTCATCGCCGACATGGAGGCCACACCTGCGTGGCTGGACATGGACCTGGTGCGTGAGGGCGCTCGGCACGCGCGCATCCCTGCGGCGCTGGTGTCGCCGTTCGTCACCCGCGGTGCGTTCATCGCGACCTTCGTCAACACCTACGCCGCGCTGCCGATGGCACTGACCGGTGCACTGTCGGGCAAGCGCGCCGCGCGCCGGGTCAACGAGACGACGAGCTTCTTCGCCGTCACCACGCTGCCCGGAGCGTTGGACCGCCACGGCCCGGGCTTCGAGGCGGCCGCGATGGTGCGGCTGATGCACTCGATGGTCCGCTACAACGCGCTCAAGCGCTCCGAGAAGTGGGACGTCGACGTCTACGGGATCCCGATCCCCCAGGTCGACCAGATGCCGGCCGGGATGATCAACCTCTACCTGCTGGCCATTGCCGCCCGCCGCCGCGGGCGCACCGAATTCAGCCCGAGCGAGCGTGCCGTCGTGGAATTCGCCCGCTACCGGGCGTTTCTGCTGGGGCTGCCCGAGGAACTGTTGCCGACCACACCCACCGGGATCATCCATCTCATCCACACCCGCGGCGCGCTGCTGCGCGAGGACTTCGACGACGCCACCTGCGGGGAGATGGTGCGCTCGACCATGGCCGCCTACCTGCGCCCTGTCGACACCCGTTGGGAACGCATGGCCGAAGCCGTGGAGAAGAGCTACAGCAAGGTGGCCTTCATGAAGGCGTTCTGCAACGGCGATCGTGCCGTCGCCGAAGCCAAGGGGGTATCGGTCGGGCCGGCCGACTATCTGCGGATCGGCGTGACGGCACCGTTCATTGTCGGGCGCCTATTGGTGGTACGGCGTGCCAGCCGGATCCCGGCACTGCGCCGGATCACCGATGCCTACACCGTACGGCTCGTCAAACGCCGGCTGCAAACCTACGGCAAGCCCGAATTCACCAGCGACGCAAGCGACTACACGCCCGCCGGGCAGCTGGCGTAGTGAGGTGGCCGTGCTCGCCGGGGCGGCATGAGCTGACTATCGCCGGCTACCAAACCAGGCGGGCGAGATAGGTCTGGGCGTACTTGCGGACCGCGACGGTGTCGTTGATATCGAGCACCCCCGCCCTGTTGGTGAGCAGTGATCCGACCAGGCGCACCAGGATCTCCGCGGTGGCCAGCACCGCCTCGTCGGGCATGGTGACTCCGCAGAGTCGCAGCGTCGCCGCGACCAGATTGCTGGCACGCACCATGGCCCGTTCACCGTTGGGCGTGTTGACTCCGATCAGCAGTTCCGGCTCGTTTTCGATGACCGCGGTGGCCAGCGGGCTCTCGGTGATGCGGCGCATGGCGAGGGTGAAGCATTCCACGATCGCTCCGGCGGCGTCTTGGGCGCGGGCAGCCTGGCCGAGCTCGACGAAGAGGGCCTGCGTGTCGATCTCGACGAGCTGCTCGAACAGTGCTTCTTTGGTCGGAAAATGCCGGTATAGCGTTCGCCGGCTCACTCCGGCGCGCTGAGCGATGGCATCGATGTTGGCCCGGCGAAAAGCATGCCGGGTGAACTCCACCCGAGCGGCCTCCAGGATGGCGCCCGCCGTGCCGCTCGTGGGATCGCCGGCCTTGACCGCTGCCGGACTGACCATGCCGTTCATCCTGTCATGTTGGGCGAGTGAGCCGGGCCGACGAGCTGCTGACCGTCGGGACTCCAATGGGCGCCCCTACGTGTTATGTTGGCACAATTACATGAGTTTGTGCCATTGTGACGATTGACAACATGATCCAGCACCTGTTGGCTACTACTCACGGCCTGTTAGTTATTCGGAGGTCTGCTGTGCCCACGCTGCCCACGCACTATCCCGAGCTGCACGAGCGGGTCCGCCGCCAGGCCGAGCTGCTGCCGGAGCTCTACGGTGACCTGGACTTCGACTCCCAGCCCTACCGCACCACAACCAACCCCGATGACGTCTCGTCGTTGCGCGGCCGGCCCGCCACCCGGGCCAAGCTGCTGGCCGACGAAGCCGCTGTCGAGCTGATCTCGACGGCGACCTGGCTGGGCGACGTGGTGTCGGATTCCTACGCCGCACTGATGAGCCAGCACAGCGTCAGCGCCCTGATCAGCATGCTCAAGCTGGCCTGCAAAGAGGGCATCGACGCGGTGCCCGACGCGCCGCCGGAGCTGGTGGCGTTCATCGCCGACATGGAAGCCACCCCGGACTGGCTGGACATGGACCTGGTGCGCAAGGGTGCCGAACGTTCCCGCATCCCGATGGCGCTGCAGGCACCGTTCGTCGTCCGCGGCGCCTTCATCGCGACCTTCCTCAACACCTATGCCGCGCTGCCGATGGCGCTGACCGGCGCGCTGTCGGGCAAGCGGGCCGCCGGGCGGGTCAACGACACCACGAGCTTCTTCGCCGTCACCACGCTGCCCGGTGCGCTGGACCGCTACGGACCCGGTTTCGAGGCGGCGGCAATGGTGCGGTTGATGCACTCGATGGTCCGCTTCAACGCGCTCAAGCGCTCCCCGAAGTGGGATGTCGACATCTACGGGCTGCCGATTCCGCAGATCGACCAGATGCCGGCCGGCATGATCGACCTGTTCCTGCTCGCGATGGACGCTCGGCGCAAGGGCCGCGCCGAGTTCACCGAAAGTGAGCGCGCCATCGTCGAATTCACCCGCTACCGCTGTGTGCTGCTCGGCCTGCCCGAGGAATTGCTGCCGACCACACCCGGCGAGATCATCCGGGTGCTCAGCGCCCGTTCGGCACTGCTGCGCGACGATTTCGACGACGCCACCTGCGGGGAGTTGGTCCGCTCGACGATGGCCGCCTACCTGCGGCAGCAGGACACGCTGCGCGAGCGCATCGCCGACGCGGTGGAGAAGAGCTACAGCAAGTTCTTTTTCGTCCGGATGTTCTGCGGCGGCAAACGATCGGTGGCCGCGAAGATGGGTGTCACGCTCGGGCCCGGCGACTATCTGCGGATCGCCGTGACGGCGCCGTTCGTGTCCGGCCGCGTGTTGCTGGTGCAACGCGCCGTCCGAACCCCCGGCCTGCGCCGAATCACCAACGCCTACGTACTCCGGCTGCTCAAGCGGCGGCTGGCGACCTACGGCAAGCCGGAGTACACCAGCGACGTCGCCGAGTACACCCCGTCGGGCGCAGCGGCCTGAATCGGCTCAGCGCGCCCCGACGGGCTCGGGTTCGGGTTCGTCGGGCACCGTCGCACCGGAGCCGGCCGGCTCGCCCGCCGGCGGCAGGTGCCGAGACTCCCAGCCGCGCAGCTTCTCCCGGCACGGCTGCTCCACCAGGGCGTAGCTGACCGCCGAGATCGCGACGGTGAACACCATCGTCAGCACCAGCACCACCGCCATGTCCCCGGTGAAGGCGAACCGGCCGATGACCGGGAACACCATGTCCAGCGCGGCCAGATGCCAGATGAAGATGCCGTAGGACCAGCGGCCCAACGTCACCATCGGTGCGCTGGCCAGGAATCGGTGCGGCGTGTCGGGCCGGTCCAGCACCAGCGGCGCCAGCAGCGCCCAGGCCAGCACACCGCCCATCGCAGTGCGCACGACGAACTGCCCGACGGTGGCCGAGGTCAGCCCCTCCGGGCCGGCCAGCGGGGAGGCGGCCACCAGGAACGCGACCACGGTCACCAGCGCCATCGGCAGCCGCCTACGAGCCAGCCGGTGCACCCGGGTGACGGGGCTGAACGCCCACTCGGCCAGCAGCATGCCCGCCCCGAACCAGCAGCCGTAGGCCGGCGCCCAGTTCAGCGGGTTCACCCCGTAGGGGGTGTGGATCGGCAGGTATCCCCAGCCGAGGCTGAGCAGCGCCACGGCGGCGATCACCGGCACCCGGGCGCGTACCGGCAGCCGCCGCGCCGCCAGCGCCAGCAGCGGCAGCGCGATGTAGAAGCTGACCTCCACCGCCAGGCTCCACATCTGGGTCAGCCCCGGCGTCAGCGTCAGCGGCACATAGATCTGCGTCATGGTGAGGTTGGCCAGCCACACCGTCAGGCTGGCGCCGCCGGCGTCGGGCAGCAGCGCCAGGATCACCACCACCGACACCAGGTAGGCCGGCATGATCCGCACCACCCGCGACCGCAGGTAGTGCCCGGTCGGCGGCGCCGGACGCAGCCCGCGCGCGGCCGCGGCGTGCCCACGCCACAGCAGGAAGCCGCTCAACGCGAAGAACACCGCCACGGCCATGTCGAAGCGCCCCCACAGCCGGCCGCTGATCCCCGACGAGTGCCCGGTCTGAAATGCCACATGGGTGATGACCACACCGATGGCCGCGCAGGCGCGCATACCCTCGACAGCGGGCAGGAAGCTGCGCACGCCGCCCACCTGCTGGTTCAGCTGATCGCGGTCGGAAACATCGATGGACACACAGTAGCTGTTTGAACTTCTGCTGTTAGGGTCAGACAGGTTTAGGTGCGGGTCGGAAGAGGAGGGCGCGGCGACGTGAACCGAGCAGTCATGATGCGTATCGCGGCATGCGCAGTCATGGGCCTCGGCGCCGCCCTGCTGATCGCAGCGCTGTTGCTGTCCACCTACACCGCGGGCAAGATCGCCAAGATCCCGCTCGACATCGACATCACCCTGGTCAGCAACGGCAGTGGTGCCGCCCTGGACCCGGAGTCCCTGGGCGGGGAGCACGCCGTCGTCGACCAGGACGTGCCGCTGGTGGCCCAGCAGCAGATCGGTGTCGAGTCGCCCGCCAACGCCGACGTCGTCACCTTGCAGGCCGGGTCGTCGCTGCGGCGTGCCGACAGGCAGAAGGACACCGGCCTGCTGTTGGCCATCGTCGACACCGTGACGCTGAATCGCACCACCGCCGAGGCGGTTTCGGATGACACCCATCCGGGCGGCTCGGTGCAGCGGCCGCGTAACTACGACGACGACAGCCCGCCCACCAACATCGCTCTGCCCCATGAGGGGCTGTCCTACCGGTTCCCCTTCGACACTCAGAAGCAGTCCTACCAGTACTTCGACCCGATCGCGCAGCAGGCCTACGAGGCCAACTACGAGGGTGAGGACGACGTCAACGGGCTGACCACCTACCGGTTCGTCCAGAACGTCGGCTACGACCCGGACGGCAGCCTCTCCGAGCCGGTGCGCTACCCGTCGCTGTACGGCCACGACGAGGACGGGGAGATCACCGCGCCCGCCCGGATGTGGGACATCGAAGGCGGCGACCCCGACGAGGACATCACCATGACGCGGTACTACGCCGCGCAGAAGACGATGTGGGTGGATCCCGTCTCCGGCACCATCGTCAAGTCGAAGGTGCACGCCAACCACTACTACGCCCGCGACCCGCTGAAGCCGGAGGTGGCGCTGGCCGATTACACGGTCACCAGCTCCGAGGAGACCATCGAGGCGCAGGTCAACGCGGCCCGCAACGAGCGCGACCGGGTGGCGCTGTGGTCCCGGGTGCTGCCGATCACCTTCACCGCCGCGGGGCTGATCGCGCTGATCAGCGGCATCCTGGTCGGCTGGTTCAGCCTGCCCGCCGAGGCCGCGCTGGGGCGGCCGGGCCGCGACGACGGCGGGTTCTTCGGCGGCTTCGCACCCAAGGCGCCGCCGGCGGGCCAGCCGTCCGGGGCCGAGGCCGAGACCGAGAAGCTGCCGACGCAACGCCCCCAGCTGGATCGGCCGGCCGCACCGCCGGAGTCCAATCCACCGGATCGCGGCGCCCCGGATTCGCCTCCCGATCAGCCGTAGCCCGCGGTGGTGCGAGCCGGGCGCTGGATCGCGCCGTGCTATGCACTGGGGCTGACGCTGGTCGTCCTGGCACCGCTGCTGCGGCCGGGTTATCTACTGCTGCGCGACGCGGTGTCCACGCCGCGGTCGTACCCGACCGCCACCGCCCTCGGACTGGGCGAGGCGGCGCCGCGGGCCGTTCCGCAGGATTTCGCGGTGGCGCTGGCGTCGCGACTGCTCGACGGCGGCACCGTGGTCAAGGTGCTGTTGATCGCGGGACTGTGGCTGGCCGGCTGGGGTGCGGCCCGGCTGGTGGCGGTGGTGCTGCCCGACGCCGGGCTGCCCGGACAGCTGGTGGCGATCACCGTCGCGATCTGGAATCCCTATGTGGCCGAGCGGTTGTTGCAGGGCCATTGGAGCCTGCTGGTCGGCTACGGCTGCCTGCCGTGGGTGGCGGCGGCGATGCTGGGGCTGCGCTCCGGGACCGCCGGGCTGTTCGGGCTGGTGTTCTTTGTGGCGCTGGCCGGGCTGACCCCGACGGGGCTGCTGCTGGCCGCCGTGGTGGCGCTGGTGTGCGTCGCGGTACCCGGAGACGGGCCGCCGCGGTGGTGGTGCGCGCTCAGCGCGGTGGCGATCGCGGTCACTGCGGCGCTGCCGTGGCTGATGGCCGTGGTGGTGGGCCACGGGCCCGGGCGCGGCGAATCGGCCGGGGTGACCGCGTTTGCCGCCCGCGCCGAGCCCGGGCTGGGTACCCTGGGCAGCCTCGCCGGGCTCGGTGGAATCTGGAATGCCGACGCGGTACCGGGCTCGCGCACAACGCTTTTCGCTTTGGTGGCGACAGCGGTGCTGCTCGGCGTGGTCGCGCTGGGGTGGCCGGCGATCCGGGGCGTGGCCGCGGGGCGGCCACTGCTGATGCTGGCCGCTACCGCGGTGTTGATAGTCGCGGTGCTGGCCACCGGTCCGGGACAGGCGGTGCTGCGCTGGGCCGTCGACGTCGCGCCGGGCATCGGGATGCTGCGCGACGGCCAGAAGTGGGTAGGGCTGGCCATGCCCGGCTACGCGCTGGCCGCCGCCGGTGCGGTGATGGGCCTGCGGGACCGGCTGTCGCCGGCGCGGGCGGCGCTGGTGTGCTGTGTCGCGCTGATCGTCGTGCTGCCGGATCTGGCTTGGGGGGTTGCCGGCCGGGTCACGTCGGTGCACTACCCGCCGGGCTGGGCGGCGGTGGCCACGAAGATCAACGCCGATCCGCGGCCGGTGGCCGTGCTGCCGGCCGACACCATGCGGCACTTCGCCTGGGCCGGGCCGGCGCCGGTGCTCGACCCGCTGCCCCGGTGGGTGCGCGCCGAAGTGCTGGCCACCGGCGATCTGAGTGTCGGCGGGCAGACGGTATTCGGGGAAGGCGCCCATGCCCGGACGGTGCAGCAGGCGCTGCTGGCGGGCGCCGACCCGGCCACGCTCGGGGTGAACGGTGTGGGCTGGGTGGTCACCGAGTCCGGCGCCGACGGTGAAATGGGTGATGCGGCAAAGACGCTGGCACGGTTGCCGGTCGTCTACCGGGATTCGGACCTGACGGTGTATCGGGTCGGCGGCCGTGCCCCGAAGGTGTCGGCCGGTCCGCGCCGTGCCGCGGTGGCCGCCCATCTGGTGTGGCTGGCGATGCTGGTGGCCGGCGCGGGCGGGTTGGCGGCGCCGCTGGTTCGGCGATGCTATCCGGCGGCGAAGTAGAAGCCGAACAGCAGCCCGAACAGTCCCAGCAGCCATCCGTTCGTGGTCACCTTGAGCCACCTGGGCGCGTGCCGGACCTCCATGAAGTGCCAGATGACCAGCTGGGTCTTGATCGCGGCGATCGACAGCACGACGACGGTGACGGTGGCGTTGAGGTGGTGTGCCTCGCCGCCGTCGCGGGCGGTCTGCCACGACGCTATGGTCACCACCGTCAGCAGCGCCCACACGACGATCAGCGGGCTGCGGCGGTACGCGGTCATAGCGGTCACCTCATCAAGTAGAGCAGCGCGAACAGGATCAGCCACAACACGTCGACCATGTGCCAATACGTTGCGCCGGTCTCCACCAAGGACATTCGGGGTTTCGCCGGTCCGCGCAGGCTGCGGACGACGAACCCCAGGATCACCAACCCCAGGAACACGTGACACAGGTGCATTCCCGTCATCACGAAGTAGTACATGAAGAACAGATTGGTTCCCGGTGTCATCCCCGCGGTGATCTCCGGGATGTATTCGAACATCTTGAGCAGCGGGAAAGCGGCTCCGCTGGCCAGCGCGCCGCAGAACAACCGGTGCGCATCGGTCGTGTTGCCGGCTCGAGACGCGGAGGTGCCGAGCGCCACGAAGAGTGAACTGGTCAGCAGCACAACGGTGTTGACGATGCCGATGTTCAGGTTCACTTTGGCCTGGCTCGCCAGGAACATGGCATGGTCCTGGCCGCGGAAGTACATGTAGGACACGAAGTAGGCGGCGAAGATGAACAGGTCGCCGATGACGAAGAACCACATGCTCGATTCACCGGGAAGGTGAGAACGCGCTCGGTGGTTCGGTGTCATCTCACCGGCACTGATGCCGGGCTCCGTTTCGACCCCGGTCATGCGCCGGCTCCGGCCGCCGCTCTGCGCGACGCGGATGCCACGCTGACCCAGGCGTTTTCGAGTTCGGCCTCGGGCTGGTTCTTGATCGATCGGTAGATGCAGGCGTATACGATGAACTGCCATGACACGTACAGCGTCATGGCGAGCCAGAATGTCATCAGACCGTTCCAGGCGAAGGGCCCCGACTTGGCGATCCACACCGGCGCGGCCATCAACTCGGTGACGTATTGCCAGACGGTGTAGTAGCCCAGCCATTTCGGCAGGATGTTGTTCTGATCGAGGATGATCGCCAGGCCGAAGGCCATCCACATGATGCAGAAGCATCCCAGCGAACCGATGAACGCCAGGTAGCCGAAGTCGTAGAGCATCGCCAGGATCGCCGGATCGTAGCCGGGGCGGAATGCGCCGAGCCCGAAGCAGAACATGCCGAACAGCATGCCGACGATGGTGCCGGTCATCGCACCCATCATGACCGTGTACCGGAAGACCGGGCTGACCGACATCCGTTTGATCTGGCTGAGGTAGCACGCGTTCGACACCGGCGCCAGGCCGAACGCCAACGTCAGTACGGTGCAGGCGATCAGCAGATTGTGCGACTGCATGAAGTCGAGGATCTGCGGCTGCGGGGCGCTCGGCGATCGGGGCGGCATCATCCAGCTCAACGGGACGAACACCAGCCCGAACAGCGCGAAGAAGACCGGTACCGACCAGAAGGCGATCCACTGGTCCCGTTTCGCGGCCTTGGTCATGCCAGCGCCTCGCGTTCGTCGCCCTGGCGATTCACCACGTCGCGCAGAACCGCGAACATGACCACGAGATAGCCGGCGAAAACGCTGAGCCGCAGGGTGAACGACAACGAACCGTCGAAGGCCAGCGGCCCGGTTTTGTACAGCAGCGAAAACGCGCTCGGAACCAGCAGCACGGCCACCGCGATGTTGAAGTGCGCCACCCAGCGCGGGAAGACCGGGTCCGGCCGGGCGTCCAGGTAGATGCTGACGGCCAGGCAGAGATTCTGCACGATGATGGTGCCGACGGGTGCGATGAAGAAGAACCACGCCATGTCGTTGAGCAGGCTGATGAGTTGCGGGTCGCGTTCGGGTCGGAAAGCTGCCATCGCCCAGCAGTAGTCGGCGAGAATGAACGCCGTCAGGCCCACCCCGACACAGAGCAGGTAGGCGTAGGTGAAGACACTGCTCGAGGTCGCGGTCCGGGAGATCTGCACCGCGGTCACCGCGAACAGCGGAACCAACGAGCACGCGATGAGGTTGCACAAGATCGTGACGCCGAGTATCCCGGTGACGTTGTCGGCGAAGAACGCCGCGACCTGCTCGGGGGTCAGCGTCGGCGACAGCGGCGGCGAGAACACCGGGAACAACACGTAGGCCAGCGCGAACAGTGCTGCCGCCGGCGGCACGGTCCACAACAGGATCCGTTGCCCCCGGGTGTTCATCGGCTCGGCTGTCGTCATCACCCACCCCTGCCCGGTCCGGTACCACCCGCTCGGTTGCTAGGTCTAACACACTCGCTGACAAATGACAATGAGACGAAGTCGATTTTGTTGCGCTTTACGGATCTCAAGGCCCGGTGACCGGCCTTTTTGGGTGACACCGGTCAGTGACGCTGTCAACTACGGCACAATGGGGCCGTGCCAGACAGTGCGACCCAGCGCGAAACCCAGCGCCGCAGAACACGTGCTCGCGTGCTCGACGCCGCGATCGTGGAGTTTCAGCGCGCCGGCACCAATGCGGCGGACATCAACGCCATCGCCAAGGCAGCGGGCGTGGCACGCAGCACCTTCTACTTCCACTTCCCCACCAAAGAACACGTGCTTCTCGAGCTGATCCGGCGCGACGAGATGCGTCTCGCCGACGAGGTTGCCCGGTTCCTCGACACCCGCCATGACCTGGCGGGCGTGTTGAAGGTGATCGTCGAATCGGTGCTGGCCCTCGAAAGCCGCTGGGGTGCAGCCCTGTTCCGCGACGTCATCGGCCTCTACTTCTCACCCAACCGGCCGGAACCAGAACAGTGGGCCAATCACCCGATCTTCGTGCTGCTCGCCGCCGAGATCGAGCGGGCGCGCATCCGGGGCGAACTCTACGACGACGTCGACGCCTACCACAGTGCGGCGTTCTTCCTCATCGGTGTCTACGCGCTGCTCACCACCATCGGAGAATCCCAGCCGGAACGCGATGTGGCGCTGAAGAAATTCGTCTCCAGTAGCCTGCGCAGCATGGTGCCCGGGGGTAGGACCGCGCCTCGCGGGGTACGGCGCCGAGGCGACTAACCGGATAGGTCGCCACTGAAACCCGTGATGGCGTGGCCGGTCAGGACGACGCGGTTGCCGGCCCGGACGGTCTGGTCGCCGCCGAGGATGGTGCCGGCGACGAATGCGCGCATGCCGAGCCGGCTACGCGTCCAGGAAGCGGGCGCGCACTTCGGGGGCCGGCAGCGGGCAGGTGTCATACCTCCCGGCAACCCGGTAGCGAGCCGCGGCGAAGCGGTCATAGAGCCAGTCACGGAATCGAGCGGGAATGATGCGCGTCGCAAGCAGTAACCGGAACGGCCCGCCCAGGTAGCGCACCACCGCCAGGACCCCCGCCGATCGGGCCCTGACACGCTCGCCCGGCTGCCCGGGATCGTCGACGAACACCATGGAGTCGATGCCCTGCAGGCCCGGATGGCGCTCGATGACGGCGCGAGCGAAGTCGCTGTCCAGGGCGGCGAATCGCAGGGTGCCGTGGCGGTCGTGGCGAAGGATGGCCTGCACCGACCGATTGCAGACCCCGCAGACACCGTCGTAGAGCAGCACGGGAGTGGCGTGGTCGTCGGTCACCGGTGCACCTCCGTTTTGTTGCTCATCGCTCCTGACAGTATGGGCCAGCCGCAACCGGCGGGAGATTGGCCGTCGTATCAACAGTGTGCATGGCGCTGAAGTGCACGGACCCCGGCAGACGCAACCGGCCGCTCATCACCACCCCGGGCGGCCCGGTAATGATCAAGAACGCCGCGGGCCAGGATGAACCAGCTGCGACATTCATGGTCGGTGTTGCTCGCCGGGAGGAGAAGGGTAACAGAAAAGCCGGTCGCCTCAGACCACGCCGCTGACGTAGCGGCGCTCACGCACCGCATCCAACACCACCCGAAACCCGT
>CAYNJD010000002.1:19331-43057 GCA_964397355.1 uncultured Mycobacterium sp.
ACGCCGCTGACGTAGCGGCGCTCACGCACCGCATCCAACACCACCCGAAACCCGTCGGCGCTTTGGCGCCAAGAGAATTCGGCGCTACGGTCCTGCGCCTTCCCGCCCAGCTGTTCGCGCAGTACCGCATCGGCCAGCAGCCGATGAAGCTGCTCGACGAGCTGGTCGCGGTCGTCGACCAGCAGGCCGGTCACGCCGTCGACGATCGAATCGGACAGCCCGCCGGAATCCCGGTAGCCGATGGTGGGCACCCCGTGCTGGCCGGCTTCGATGACGGCCAGGCCCCACCCCTCCTTGCGGGACGGCAGCACATGCACCCATGCCTGTTGCACCAGTTGATGTTTGGTGTCCTCGTCGACGTGGCCGTGGAAGGTGACCGCGTCGGTGATCCCCAGCGCCGCGGCGTGCGCCACCAGCCGGTCGCCCCACCAGCCGCCGCCGATGACGTCGAGGTGCAGGCCGGGCACCCGGGTGCGCAGCGCGGCGACCGCGTCCAGGGCGTCCTCGATCTGCTTGTGCGGCACCAGCCGCGACAACACCACCACCCGGGGCGCGTCGGCGCGCGGACCGGACAGCGTCGGCGACGGCGCCTCGTCGAGTCCGTTGCGCACCACCGCGATACGTTCGGCGCTCACTCCCAGTTCGATCAGGTCGCGCGCCGAGGGCAGTGACACCGTCAGGTACTGGTTGCGCCGGTTCAGCCACGGCGACAACCTCGACTCCACCAGCCAGCCGATCCGGCTCAACACCGGCCCGGCCACCGGCCACTGCTCCCGGTGGCAGTGGTGCACCAGCATCGCCACCCGGCGCCCGTAGATCAGCCGCGCCAGGAACGGCAGCCCGTTCTGGGTGTCGATCACCGCGTCCGGCCGGACCCGCCGCAGCGGCCCCAGTCCGACGCGCGCCGCCGCCAGCACCGCCAGCGCCCACAGATACACCGTGTAGCGGCCGCCGCGGCGACTGATCTGCACCCCGTCGACGACCTCGTGTTTGGGTGCGCCGGGGTAGCGGGCGGTGCGCAGCGTGACCGCGACCCCGGCGGCGGCCAGCTCGGCGCCGATGCGCTGCAGATAGGTCTCGCTGCCGCCGCCCTGCGGATGTCCGGTGTCACGCCAGCACAGCAGCAGGACCGAGCGCACAGCAGACACAGGGCTACAGGGTAGTCCCGCAGTCTGGGCCTAGGCTTGGGCCGGTGGCCGCCACCGATCTGTTCGCCCGACGCGCGACGCTGGCCCGCTCGGTGCGGCTGCTCAGCGCGTTCCGCTACGAACAGTCCGATCCGGCCCGGTTCTACGGCGCGCTGGCCCGCGACACCGCCGCCATGGTCACCGACCTGTGGCGGGGCGTGAACCACGATGATCCGACCGGGATAACCGTGCTCGACGTCGGCGGGGGGCCGGGATACTTCGCGGCCGCGTTCGCCGACGCCGGGCTGCGTTACGTCGGCGTGGAACCGGACCCCGGAGAAATGCATGCGGCGGGCCCTCGGCACGCGGACGCAGCGGGCACCTTCGTGCGGGCATCGGGGATGGCGCTGCCGTTCGCCGACGGCAGCGTGGATATCTGTCTGTCGTCCAATGTCGCCGAGCACGTGCCGCGGCCCTGGCAGCTCGGCAACGAGATGCTGCGGGTCACCCGGCCGGGCGGGCTGGCGGTGCTGTCCTACACGGTGTGGCTGGGCCCGTTCGGCGGGCATGAGATGGGCCTGACCCATTACCTGGGCGGGCGGCGGGCCGCGGCACGCTACACCCGCCGGCACGGCCACCCGCCGAAGAACTACTACGGTTCGTCACTGTTCGCGGTATCGGCAGCCGGGGGGCTGGACTGGGCGCGCCACACCGGCGCGCTGGTGGCGGCTTTCCCCCGTTATCACCCGCGATGGGCCTGGTGGATGACGTCCGCACCGGGCCTCCGCGAGTTCCTGGTGAGCAATCTGGTGCTGGTTCTGCAACCGCGGTGACGGATTGACTGCAACGTGTTCTAATCCGCCGGTCGGCTAGGTAGGGTGACGCCCATGACCGACTCCAGCATCACCGAATACGACTCCCTCTTCATCGGCGGCAAGTGGACCGCCCCGGCCACCGATGAGGTGATCGAGGTTCGCTGTCCGGCCACCGGCGAATACGTCGGCAAGGTTCCGCTGGCGACCAAGGCCGACGTTGACAACGCGGTCGCGGCGGCCCGTCGAGCGTTCGACTCCGGGCCATGGCCCTCGACGCCGCCGGCCGAGCGCGCCGCGATCATCGCCGCCGCGGTCAAGCTGATGGAGGAGCGCAAGGAGCAGTTCACCACGCTGCTGGCCGCCGAGACCGGCCAGCCGCCGACCAGCGTCGAGACCATGCACTGGATGAGCTCGATCGGCGCGCTGAACTTCTTCGCCGGACCCGCCGTCGACGAGGTCAGCTGGGAAGAGGTCCGCACCGGCGCCTACGGGCAGACCATCGTGCGCCGGGAACCGCTGGGCGTGGTCGGCGCGATCGTGGCGTGGAACGTGCCGCTGTTCCTGGCGGTCAACAAGCTGGGTCCGGCACTGCTGGCCGGCTGCACGGTGGTGCTCAAGCCGGCCGCCGAAACGCCGCTGACCGCCAACGCGCTGGCGCAGGCGTTCGCCGACGCCGGCCTGCCGGAGGGGGTGCTGTCGGTGGTGCCGGGCGGCGTGGAGACCGGCCAGGCGCTGACCTCCAATCCGGGGGTGGACATCTTCTCCTTCACCGGCAGCTCGGCCGTCGGCAAGGAGATCGGCAAGCGTGCCGCGGACCTGCTCAAGCCGTGCACGCTGGAACTCGGCGGCAAGTCGGCGGCCATCGTGCTCGAAGACGTCGACCTGGCGGCGGCGATCCCCATGCTGGTGTTCTCCGGGATCATGAACACCGGCCAGGCCTGCGTGGCCCAGACCCGCATCCTGGCGCCGCGGTCGCGCTACGACGAGATCGTCGACGCCATCAAGAACTTCGTCACCGCGTTGCCGGTCGGCCTGCCGAGTGATCCGGCAGCCCAGATCGGCTCGCTGATCAGCGCCAAGCAGCGCGACCGGGTCGAGGGCTACATCAAAAAGGGCGTCGAGGAGGGCGCCCGGCTGGTGTGCGGCGGCGGCCGGCCCGAGGGTCTCGACGACGGGTTCTTCGTCGAGCCGACGGTGTTCGCCGACGTGGACAACGCCATGACCATCGCCCAGGAGGAGATCTTCGGGCCGGTGCTGAGCGTGATCCCCTACGACACCGAGGAGGACGCGATCGCGATCGCCAACGACTCGGTGTACGGGCTGGCCGGCAGCGTGTGGACCTCCGATGTTCCGCACGGGATCGAGATCTCGCAGCAGATCCGCACCGGCACCTACGCGATCAACTGGTATGCCTTCGACCCCTGCTGCCCGTTCGGCGGTTACAAGAACTCCGGTATCGGCCGGGAGAACGGCAAGGAGGGCGTCGAGCACTTCACCCAGCAGAAGAGTGTGCTGATGCCGATGGGCTACACCCTGGACGGCTGAGCCGTCCACCACCGCGCAACATTGCCGTTGGCGCAACGGTAAGCCCCTATACTCCCCGCCGTGGGCGTTGTAGTGGGCTTTGCCCCCTGGGCGGTGTACTGGGTGCTGGCGGGAAATGCGCCGCTGCCGATCGCGGCGGCGGTGGCGCTGGCGGCGGCGGTCGCGGTGGTGGTCACCGATCGCGAGCCATATCTACGGCCGCTCGGGATCGGTGCCGTCGTGACGTTCGTGGTGCTGGCGGTGCTGCCGGTGTTCGGCTGGGCGCAGCGGTGGGTGCTGCCGTTGAGCTTCGCCGCACTGTTCGCGACGTTGCTGACCGGCACGGTGCTGGGCAGATCGGTGGCAGACGCCGCCGCGAGGGCCGATCTTCCCGCAGCGGTGACGCAGACCGAACTGTTTCCCCCCGTGGTGAAACGGCTGACCTGGATCTGGCTGGGTGCACTCGCGGCGATGACCGCCTCGGCGGTGGTGCCCCCGATCGCGCTGCCCGACGCCACAGTGCACGACACCCGCTGTCCGCTGACCTACCTGGGCTACTGGGTCATCCCGTTCGGGATCCTGGCGGCGGCGGCGATCGCCTCGCACGTGCTGCCGCAGCGCATGACCGCCGGATTCGATGACGCGGTGCGTAAGACCAGTTTCGTCTCGTTCATCGACATGGAGATCGATCAGCTCTACTACCTGGCCCAAGAACACGCCAATCGCGAAGTGGGCCCCGGCGAGGAGGCCTACAACGTCACCGTCGGCGCCAAGCCGACACCGCTGCTGGGTGACGAAACCCGGGTGTCGTGGTCGTCCACCTACAAGGTGCGGCAGCGGCGCAACTGAGACCGGCCCGCTCAGCCGTTCAGCTGACGTCGGCGGCGCCGCTCCTGGATGCACCTGCCCACCTGGGCGCGATAGAAGTCCTCGTCACGGCCGCCGGCGGTGTACAGCCGAGCGCCCAGCCGGTCTCGGAGATCGCCGAGACTCACCTCGTCACCGGTCGCGTTGGCCAGCACCCAGTCAACCGCGGCTTCGCTGCCCCGCTCCCGGCAGATCCGGTCGGCCTGGCTGGCCGCGGCCCGTTTGTGGAACCTGGCGAACCCGGCTTTGCTCCAGGAGCGGATCTCGCGGGCCTCCAGGTCGAGCAGTTCACGCAGCACCGACAGCGGGCCGTCCGGCACGGTTTTGAACGGTGCGGCGTCGACGAACGCCAATGCGCCGTCGGGCCGCCGGATCCGCTCGACGTCGGGCTCCACCACCACCGCGCCACGGCCCTTGGCCAGGTCGTGCGCCCACCGGACGATGGCGTAGCCCTGGTCGGGCAGCCGGTACTTGCGGGTGTGGGTGTCCACCGTGCGCCTTTCGGGGTCGGCCGATGCCGTCGTCTAGAACGACTCCTCGGCCAGGTCCATCACCGCCAGATCGCTGCTTTCGACGACGCGCCGGTCCGCGCCGATCCTGGGCAGCACGTTACCGGCGAAAAACGTTGCCGCGGTGATCTTCCCACGGTAGAAGTTGGCGTCGTCATCGGACGGGTCGCCATCGAGGGCGCCCAGCGCGATCTCGGCCTGCCGCAGCAGCAGCCAGCCGATCACCAGGTCACCCACGGCCAGCAGGAACCTCACCGACTCCAACCCCACCCGGTAGAGCTCGCGGGGTTCCTGCTGCGAGCCGAGCAGGTATCCGGTCATCACCGTGGCCATCGCCCGCACGTCGTCGAGCGCGGCGGCCAGCAGTTTGCGGGAGTCGGTCAGCTCCGAGCGCGCGTCGCCGCTGTCGAGGAACTCCTCGATCTGGGTGACCAGATGCCCCAGCGCCACACCGCGGTCGCGGGCGATCTTGCGGAAGAAGAAGTCCTGCGCCTGGATCGCGGTGGTGCCCTCGTAGAGGCTGTCGATCTTGGCGTCGCGGATGTACTGCTCGATCGGATAGTCCTGCAGGAAGCCGGAACCGCCGAACGTCTGCAGCGATTCGGTCAGGTACTGATACGCCCGTTCCGAACCGACCCCTTTGACGATCGGCAGCAGCAGGTCGTTGACCCGTTCGGCCATCTCGGCGTCGGCGCCCGAGACCAGCGCGGCCACCTGCGGGTTCTGGTGGGCCGCGGTGTAGAGGTACAGCGCCCGCATCCCCTCGGCGTAGGCCTTCTGCATCATCAGGGCTCGGCGCACATCCGGATGGTGGATGATGGTCACCCGCGGCGCGGTCTTGTCGGTCATCTGGGTCAGGTCGGCGCCCTGAATGCGGGTCTTGGCGTACTCCAGCGCATTGAGGTAGCCGGTGGACAATGTGGCGATCGCCTTGGTGCCCACCATCATTCGGGCGTACTCGATGACGTGGAACATCTGCGCGATGCCGTTGCGGGTATCGCCGACCAGCCAGCCCTTCGCCGGAACGCCGTGCTGGCCGAAGGTCAGCTCGCAGGTGGTCGAAACCTTCAGGCCCATCTTGTGTTCCAGCCCGGTGACGAACACCCCGTTGCGCTCACCCGGCTCCCCGGTCTCGGGGTCGGGAAGGTACTTGGGCACCAGGAACAGACTGAGCCCCTTGGTTCCCGGCCCGGCTCCCTCGGGGCGGGCCAGCGTCATGTGCATGATGTTCTCGAACAGGTCGTCGCTGTCGCCGTTGGTGATGAACCGCTTGACGCCGTCGATGTGCCAGCTGCCGTCGGGTTGTTCGACCGCCTTGGTCCGGCCGGCCCCCACATCGGAACCGGCATCCGGCTCCGTTAACACCATGGTGGCGCCCCAGTTCCGGTCGATCGCCATCTCGGCCCAGTGCCGCTGCTGTTCGTTGCCCAGGTCGTAGAGGATGTTGGCGAAGATCGGGCCGGCCATGAACATGAACACCGCCGGGTTGGCGCCGAGCACCAGTTCGTTGATGGCCCAGGACACCATCGCCGGCGCCGGCACGCCGCCGACCTCCTCACTCAGGCCGATGCGGAACCACTCGCCTTCCTGCCAGGCCCGCAGCGATGCCTTGAATGGATCCGGCAGCGTGACGGTGTGGTCGGCCGGGTCGAATACCGGCGGGTGGCGGTCACTCTCGGCGAACGACTCGGCCACCGGCCCCTCGGCGAGCCGGGCGGCTTCGGCCAGCATCTGGCGCACCGTGTCGCCGTCGAGGTCGCCGAACGCCCCGTCGGCCAGGCACTGCTCCAATCCGAGCATTTCGAACAGGTTGAACTCCAGGTCGCGGACATTGCTCTTGTAATGACCCATGGGACAAGCATGCTCCAAGACCCGTGGCGAGTTCCGGCGTTTCGCGCGAGTTCAGCTGTCCAGTACCGCGGCGACCCGCGCCTCGATGCCGTGCAGGCCGGTCAGGTCGATGCCGAACCGCTCGGTCAGCGCCGCACACACCTGCGCGGCGTCGTCGAACCGGACCCGCTCGGTGCCGCCGCGGGCATGCACGGCGAGGTTGCGCCCACGCAGGTTCCATCGGGCGTCGTCGGTGACCAGCGCCGCGGTGAGCCCGACGACGAAGTTCGACTCCGGATACGTCGAGACGTACCAGCTGCCCACCTGCATATCGATCAGCGGCCTCGGCCGGGTGTCGAAGACATACAGCGGCCGCCACGCCTTACCGATCAGCGTCTCCAGCACGTAGCCGCCGCGGTGCCCGCGCAGCCGGAACGGCTCGTGGGCCGTGGGCTGAACCTCGTCGGCGACCAGCCGGATCGGCGCCGTCAGCGTCTGCCCGCCGAACCCGACGTCGACCAGGTAGGGCTCGTCACCGTCGGGGATGCGTACCTGTAGCGCCTGATGCGTCTCGGGGCCCGGCGGACCGTCCAGGCCGTCCGGGTTCATCCACACCACCCGAGCGGCCAGCCGCTGCACGTCGAAGCCGAGTTCGCACAGCACGTCGCGCATCAGGTTGTTGTGTTCGTAGCAGTAACCGCCGCGGCGGCGCGCCACCAGCTTGGCGCTCAGCGCCGGCGCGCTCAGGTCGATCACCGGCACACCGGTGAGCGGGTCGAGGTTCTCGAACGGGATGTGGCGCACGTGCGCGGCCACCAGCGCGGTCAACGTCGGCAGCGTCGGCTCGGTGCCGCCGCGATATTTCACGCGGTCGAAGTACGCCTGCAGGTCGATGCCAGGGCCCCTCAGCTGCCGGTCCACCGCGGCGGACGCTTCTCGGCGAAGGCGATGGCGCCCTCCTTGGCGTCCTTGGACCCGAACACCGGCATGGCGATCTTCAGCTGCTCGGCGAACATCTCCGTGGGGCTCCAGCCCCGGGACTCGGTGATGATCCGCTTGGTGGCGGCCACCGCCAGCGGCCCGTTGGCGGTGATCTTCTCGGCCAGCATGATCGCGGTGTTGCGTACCGTCTCATGCTCGGCCAGTACGTTGACCATGCCCAGTTCGTGCGCCCGGACGGCCGGCAGACTCTCCCCGGTGAGCGCCAGTTCCATGGCGAGCGCGTACGGGATGCGCTGCGGCAGTCGCAGCAGTCCGCCGCCGGCGGCCACCAGGCCGCGTTTGACCTCGGGAATCCCGAACGTCGCGTCGCGGGCGGCCACGATCAGGTCGGCGGCCAGCGCCAGTTCGGTCCCGCCGGCCAGCGCGTAGCCCTCGACCGCGGCGATCAACGGCTTGGCCGGCGGCCGGTCGGTGAAGCCGAGACCACGGCCGGGCACCACCACGTTCTCGCCGCGGGCGAACGCCTTGAGGTCCATGCCGGCGCAGAAGGTTCCGCCGGCGCCGGCCAGGATCCCCACCGACAGGCCGGGGTCCTCGTCGAGGCGGTCCATCGCGTCGGCCAGGCCTTGACTGACCGCGGCGTTGACCGCGTTGCGGGCTTCGGGACGGTTGATCGTGATGATCAGGATGCGGTCGAGTTGTTCGAGCAGGACTTCGGGTTTGGCGCTGGATTCGTCGCTCATCACGCTGATGCTATCGACCACCGTCGACGACCCGGTAACATGAGCAAAACTAGAACACGTTTCAATTGAAGGGGTCGTGGTGGACACACCGGACAACGACTGGTCGGACGAGACGCCCCGACCGATCACCAAGTGGGACCCGGGCCTGACCGAGCGGGTGATGGGCCTGCTGCGGCCGTTGATCAAGGGCTACCACCGGTCGGAGGTGCGGGGCCTGGAGTCGTTTCCCAACGGTGGCGCGCTGGTGGTCTCGAACCACTCCGGCGGCCTGTTCGCGATGGACGTTCCGGTGTTCGCCACCGGCTTCTACGACAAGTTCGGTTACGACCGGCCGGTCTACACGCTCAGCCACGATCTGATCTTCACCGGATTCACCGCCGACTTCTTCCGCAAGACCGGGTTCATCCCGGCCAATCACTCCAACGCCGACGAAGCCCTGCGCTCCGGCGGCGTGGTGGTGGTCTTCCCCGGCGGCGACTACGACGTCTACCGGCCGACATTGCAGGAGAACAAGATCGACTTCGGCGGCCGCAAGGGCTACATCCGGGCGGCCATCAACGCCGGCGTGCCGCTGGTGCCGACGGTGGGCATCGGCGGTCAGGAAAGCCAGCTCTACCTGTCCCGGGGCACCGGGCTGGCCAAGGCGCTGCGGCTCGACAAGCTGTTGCGCGCCAAGATCCTGCCGATCTCGTTCGGCTTCCCATTCGGATTCTCGGCGGTGCTGCCGGTCAACGTGCCGCTGCCCACCAAGATCGTCATGCAGGTGTGCGAGCCCATCGACATCATCGCCGAGTTCGGCGAGGACCCCGACATCGATGTCGTCGACGCGCATGTGCGCTCCGTCATGCAGGATGCGCTGGACAAGCTCGCGCGCGAGCGTCGCCTCCCGATCCTGGGCTGAGGGCATGACCACCGGACCGTTCGACCGGCTCGCCCGGGCCGGCTCGATGCTGGCGACTTTCACCCGTGTCGGCCTGCTGGCACCCCTGCGCCCGGACCGCTACCTGCGGATCGCCGCCGCGGCGGCCCGCGAGGGCGGCACCACCACCACCGGTATCGCCATGGCGGCGCAGCGCTGCGGCGACCGTGCGGCGATCATCGACGAGCGCGGCCGTCTGACCTACGCCGAACTGGACCGCCGCTGCAACGCGTTGGCCGCCGGACTGCAGCGGTTGCCCGGCCGGACACCGCAGGCCGTCGCGTTGATGGTCCGCAACCACCGCGGGTTCATCGAGGCGCTGGCCGCCGCCAACCGGATCGGCGCGGATGTGCTGTTGCTCAACACCAGCTTCGCCGGGCCGGCGCTGGCCGAAGTGGTGGCCCGCGAAGGTGTCGACCTGATCTTCTATGACGAGGAGTTCACCGCGGCGGTGGATCTGGCCGTGCCGGCCGACTCCGACTGTGTGCGGGTGGTGAGCTGGGCCGAGCACGAGGTCCCCGGACTGACCGCCGACGAGCTGATCGACGCCAACACCGGGCGGCGCCCGGTGAAACCGAACCGGGCCGGCAAGCTGGTCATGCTCACCTCCGGCACCACCGGCACGCCCAAGGGTGCTCGGCGCTCGGGTAGCGGCGGTGGCGGCCTGGCCGATCTGCAGGCGATCTTCGACCGGATCCCCTGGCACACCGAGGAAGCCGTCGTCATCGCCGCACCGATGTTTCACGCCTGGGGGTTCTCCCAGCTGGCGCTGGCGCTGACGCTGGCGTGCACCATCGTCACCCGGCGCAAGTTCGACCCGGAGGCCACCCTGGCGCTCGTCGAGCACAACGACGCGGCCGGATTGTGCGTGGTACCGGTCATGTTCGACCGGATCATGGCGTTGCCCGAGGAGGTGCGATCCCAATACCCCTGCCGTTCATTGCGGTTCGCAACCGCTTCCGGATCGCGGATGCGACCCGACGTGGTGACGGCGTTCATGGACACCTTCGGCGATGTGGTCTACAACAACTACAACGCGACCGAGGCCGGCATGATCGCGCTGGCCACCCCCGAAGACCTGCGCTACTGTCCCGACACCGCCGGCAAGCCTGCGCCGGGCACCGAGATCCGGATCCTGGACGCCGATCTCGCCGAGGTGGGCCCCGGTGTCACCGGGCAGATCTTCGTCCGGAACTCCTCGCAGTTCGACGGCTACACCGGCGGCGACTCCAAGCAGTTCCACGACGGTTTCATGGCCTCCGGCGACCTGGGCTACTTCGACGGCACCGGAAGGCTTTTCGTGGTGGGCCGTGACGACGAGATGATCGTCTCCGGCGGTGAGAACGTCTACCCGATCGAGACGGAAAAAGCGCTGACCAACCATGCCGCAGTCGCCGAGGCCGCCGTGATCGGTGTCGACGACGCGGACTACGGCCAGCGCCTGGTGGCGTTCGTGGTGTTGGAGCCGGGTGCTTCGGCCACCGCTGACGAGCTCAAGCAGCACGTCCGGGACAATCTGGCCGGCTACAAGGTGCCCCGCTCCATCACCATACTGGATGCGTTGCCGCGCAACAACACCGGCAAGGTATTGCGTCGAGACCTGCAGGCGCTGGCGGCAGCAGACTGAGTCTAGGTCGGGGTCGCCGGCTGACGTCGTCGACTACGCCCTGGCCGGGGACCACTCGGCCGGACGCAGTCGCTGCTGCGGGTCGTCAGATTTCCAGGCGGCCAGCCCCGGCCCGAGTTCGAGATCGACCTGCCTGGCCGTAAGCGGGCTCCCGCATTCGTCACACTCCAGCCGGACATGGACCTGGCCGGTGCAACCCCGATGCCGGTAGCTCAGCGGCGGGCCATCCGGCGCCATGTGGGCATCTCCCCAGTCGCGGATCGCCATGAGGATCGGATAGATGTCGTGCCCCTTGGCGGTGAGCCGGTATTCCTCGTACGCCCCGTTGTCGGGCTGGTGTTTGGCCAGCAACTCATGTTCCACCAATCGGTCCAGCCGATCCTGCAGCCGGCCTTTGGAGATGCCCAAGTGGCTCTGAAAGGCGTTGAACCGCCGCACACCGGCAAAGGCCGCCTTCAGGACCAGCAAGGTCCACCGGTCCCCGAAAACCACGAGCGCACGGGTGATCGAACAGGGTTCGTCGGCCAACTCCTCGTATCGCATATTGCGAATCCTACCAATCCGGTTCTACTATGAGACCGCTTCAACTAGTCTCGAAATGAGACTTCTAGTGAAGGGGTGCCGTGACCGACCACCACACCGCTCTGCGTTCGTTGCTCGACGACCGCGCCAGCTGCCGAGCGTTTCGACCCGACCGGGTCAGCCAGGCAACCATCGAGTCAGTGCTTGACCTGGCGCAGCGCACCCCGTCCTGGTGCAACGTCCAACCGTGGCAGCTGATCATCACCGCCGACCCCGCCGCGACCGACAGGTTTCGCAAAGCCTTGCTGACGCACATCGACGGCGGCGCGCCCGAGCCGGATTTCGCGTTCCCGAGCGCCTACACCGGCGTCTACCGTGACCGCCGCAAGGAATGCGGCGCGGCGCTCTACTCGGCGGTCGGCGTCGCCAAAACCGACCGCGTCGGGACCCAGCGGCAGACGCTGCGCAACTTCGAGCTGTTCGGCGCCCCTCACGTGGCGATCCTCACCACCGAAGCCGACCTGGGTACCTACGGCGCCCTCGATTGCGGCCTTTACCTGCAGTCGTTCCTGCTCGTGGCGCACAGTCTCGGCGTCGCGACAGCGCCGCAGGCCGCCCTGGCGATCTATTCGCCCTTTCTGCACGAGTACTTCGCAATTCCCGAACACCGCCGCGTACTCGTCGGAATCTCTTTCGGCTACGCCGATACCAGCCATCCCGCCAACAACTTCCGCACCACCCGTGCGGAACTCGACCAAGTAGTCACCTGGCACTACTGCTAACGCAGCAGCAGAAATTCACCGATAAGGAGAGCTCCAATGGAAACCGCGAAATCGCGTCGCACGACGCACCAAAGCCACAGCCGGCGCACCGGGCGGACCATTCGGGCGACAGGACTGGCCGCGACGGCCACACTCGCCGGCGCGCTCACGATGGCCGCGACGGCACCTTCGGCGGCCGCCGACGCCTCGACCCCGGTGACGCTGAGCTCGTCGGATTCCTTGCAGCCGGTGATCGACCAGGTCCTGGCGGCAACGCAGCAGGCAGCGGCGATGGACGCGACTTTGCCGTTCGCCACGCCGAATAATTTGGCGCTGCTGCCAGATGTACTGCAAGCCATGCAGTTTCACTCGCTGATGCAGACACTGCACAGCCTGTACCCGAGCCAGCCGCTGTATCTGATTCCCGGCGACATCACGCAGAACGCGGCGCCGGTGCGCGCGTTCCCGTTCCTGTACACCCCTCAGAATTTCTACTGGACGTCGAACACCCTTGACCCCAACGCGACCTGGGTTCTCACCGGAGATTACAACGAAGAGAGCGCGAAACTTTTGATCAACCTCTCGGCACAAACCGTGTCGGGACAGGAGACCCTCGGAAGCCTGACCCAAGACAACGTGGTCGTCAATGCCGATGGTACCTACACCGTCTACATCAGTCCCACGAAACCGGATGGCGCCCTCAACTGGCTCGACAGCACCGGGTCCAACACCCTCGCCATCAAATCTGTCATGGCTGACTTCGCGGCCGGCCCGTCCACCGCCCACCTGGACTGCATCGCGGACTGCCCGGCAGAAATACCGGGTCTCACCAGTACGGGGGCATCTCCTTCGGCGATCCAGACGGTGCTGCACGGCATGCTTCAAACGACGCAGCTCAACAACTTTGGGATGACGCACCTAGCCATCGACGGCGGGGTGATGGAACCCGATAACACCATGGCGGAACTCCAGCCGTCGAACATTCTCGGCGCCTCCGGCGACGCAGACACCCAATCCACCGTGACGTCATCAGGGAACTGGGATCTGCAGCCGGACCAAGCGATGATCGTGAAGCTTCCCACCGCGGACTCGATGACGAACTCGATGGTCCTCTACAACTCCTGGGGCCAGTCGCTGCCGTCTCCCTTCACCCAGATGAGCCTCAATGGGGCGCAGTCGTTCCACAGTTCCGACGGTTTCACCTACTACGTTGTCAGCGGCACCAACCCGGGCGTGGCGAACTGGCTGGACACCGGTGGACTCGCGCAGGGCTCAATCGTTTCTTTCGTCACGGGCGGCTCTCACGACGGCGAGTCCGTGACCACCGAGGTGGTGCCGCTGTCCGATGTGCACGAGTATCTGCCGGCCGACTTCCCCACCGTCAGCCCTGCGGAATACGCCGCCGACATGACGGCACGCGTGTTGGGCTACAACTACGCGCTGGACACCGTCCGGACATCCGACGGCGGCTCCAACTGGATCACCGAGCAGCTGTGGCTCCGGGACATTGAAGCCGCGATGGGCTCAGACAATTTCCAGCAGCTTTTCGGGGAGAACCCGTCGTCACCGATGTGGTTGCGGCTGACCCCGGCCCTGAGCCCGGACTGGACGACGGTCGCCAAGGACTTCCTCACCAACCCGTCCGGAAGTTTCTCGGCCTTCGCTGACCATCTGTCGATGGCGCAGGACGATATCGCCCTGCCGATCAAACTGACCGCGACGCTGCTCCAGCAGAACTTCACCGAGACCTTCGAGGCACTGCAAACCGCCCTCGCAGCCGGTGATCTGCAACAGGCGCTGACGGCACTCACCGACGGTGGCCAACAGTTCGGCACCATCCTTTCCGACGCGCTGTTCGATCCGAGTATCAGCATCACCGCCGGAATCCTCAACGCGCGCGATGATTTGGCGACCGCGGTGATGTACGCCAATGGCGGCTTCCCCGACGAACTGGGCCCGCTGGCCACTTGGCAGTGGGAGCACATGTCGGAGTTGACGCAGCTGACCGCGGACAGTTGGCCGGCCGATATTCTCGGGCTCTTCGACTGAACCTAGGCCGGCGCCATGGCCGTCTCGACGACGGTCAGCTTCTCGGAAAGCCCGGCGGCGCGGCGTATCGCGATGAACTCGTCGACCATCGCGGTGGTCACCTCGTGCGGGTCGTCGACGGTGGCGCCGTCGGACAGCACCGAGATGTTGAGCTGGTCGACATAGCTCCACACGGTGATGTTGAGTCCACTGCCGGCGGTAACCGGGCCCACCGAGTAGATCTCGGTGACCAGCGCACCGCCGACCCGGCCCCGCTCCCGCGGCCCGGGCACATTCGAGATGTTGAGGTTGAGGACCTTGTTCTGGCCTTCGTGTTCGGACATCCAGCGAAACATCGCTTCGGTCATCGCCGGCGGGAAGTACGCCGACCACCGGCTGACCAACTCCGGACCGACCAGGTGGTGGGCCTCCTTGGCCAGAGTGGCTGCCTCCCGTGCCTTTTGAACCCGCGTCAGCACATCGTCGACGTCGACCGGTAACGCGACCAGCACGCCGGAGAACCGGTTGCCGGAGATCCGGTCCGGGGAGAAGTCGAAGCTCATCGGCACCGACGCCAGCAGCGGATGATCCGCTCTCCCGTCGTAGCGCAGCAACAGGGTGCGCAGCGCCCCGGCCGAGATGGCCAGCACCATGTCGTTGATCGTGGCGCCCAACTGCTTGCTGGTCTCTTTGATGTCGGCCAGCGCCAGGGTGGCGGTGGCGAACCGGCGTTCCGCGGTGAGTTTGTGGTTGATGAAACTCGGCGGCGGGGTGAACGGCCGGGTCAGCTCCGGAGAGAGCTTGCGGGCGCTACGGCGGACGCGCCGGATACCGGCCGCGGTGTAGCCGATGGTCGCCGGGATCTTGCCCAGCTGCCGCAGGTGATCGCGGAAGGCCGAACCCACCAGTTGGGCGGCGGTCGGTGCCGGATCGGTCTCATAGGAGTCCCGGTCCGTCTGCGGACCGGCCACCAGATCCATGCCGCGCGCCATCAGATTCGCCGAGGCGATCCCGTCGGCCAGGGCGTGGTGGATCTTGCCGACCACCGCGATCCGGTTGTTCGCCAGGCCCTCGATGAAGTACATCTCCCACAGCGGGCGGCTGCGGTCCAGCGGCGTGCTGGCGATCTCCCCGATGGCCTCATCGAGTTCCCGGCGCCCGCCCGGAGCGGGCAGCGACCACGGCCGGATGTGATAGGACAGGTCGACCTCACAGTTCTCCCGCCACATCGGGTGGTGGAACTTGCCCGGAATGTCGACCAGCTGGTAGCGGAACGGATCCAGCTTGTAGAGCCTGCCGTGAATCACCCGGCGGAAGGTGTCGACGTCGAACCCGCGCCGGTCCTCGTCGAGCTCGATCACCGCGACCTTGAGGGTGTGCATGTGCACGTTCGCCGTCTCGCTGTACAGCAGAACCGCGTCCCACCCGCTGAGCCGTTTCACCGGCGGATCACTCCCATGCACGGACCTTACCGCGGTGCTGCGCCCGGCGGGTTCAGATGACCTGTTTGCTGCCGATCGTGGTGTAGTCGCGGTGAATCTGGTTGAGGAACAACCCGATTGCGGTGTTCACCGCGCCCGTGCGGGCACCGTCGGTCATGTCGAAGCCGTGGCCGGCCCCGGGTAGCTCCAGGTATCCGACCTTGGCGCGCGACACCGCCCGCAGCCGGTCGGCGAAGGCACGGGCCTGCGGCACCGGGATGACGGTGTCGGCGCTGCCGTGCACCACCAGGAACGGGGGCGCCTCGGGATGCACCCGCGCGATCGGCGAGGCCTTGCGGTAGAGATCCCGGTGCCGCCGAATCGACTTGCCGACGACGACCCGCTCGAGAAAGTCGACGAACGCGACCCGCTCCGGGGTGGACCGGTCCTGCCAGTCGTAGCGGCCGTAGAGCCCGACCACGGCGTCCACCGAGGTGTCAGCGCCGGCCGGGAGTCGGTCGCCGTATTCCCGGTCACCGGTCGCGGCGCCGGTCAGCCCGGCCAGCGCGGCCAGGTGCCCGCCGGCCGAGGCGCCGGCCACCGCGACGAAGTTGCGGTCGCCACCGAACTTGTCGACGTTGGCGTGCGCCCACGCGATCGCGGTCTTGACGTCGATGATGTGGTGCGGCCAGCGGTTGTGCGGCGCGGCCCGGTAGTCGATCGACAGGCACACCCAGCCGCGCTCGGCCAGGTGCGACAGCAGCGCGTAGCCCTGCAACATCCGGCTGCCGTGCACCCAGGCGCCACCGGGCACGTAGATCAACACCGGAGCCGGCGTCGCCGGCCGTTCCCGGGGACCCCACACGTCGAGCATCTGGGCGGGGTCACTGCCGTACTGCACGCCGGAGCGGCAGATGTGGCGCCGGTGCTGCAGCGCCTTCCACACCGGCGGGGTCTGCTCCGGCTCGGGCCACTCGATATCCAGGTCGGCGGCGGTCACCACCCCGCGCAGCGCGGCCTCGGTGACCTCCCGGGTCTGCTCCCGTGCCCGCTTCCGGGCGGTGGCGGCCCCCGGGGTCAGCCACGACTTGGCCGCGCTGGACAGGAAGTCCGGCATGTGGCGGGTGCCCCACACCCCCATCGCGGTCATACCGCCCAGGGGTTCCAGCCGCTTGCCCACCACCGGCAGGGAAGCTGAAGCAACGCTGAATGCCAGCAGGTAGTCGGAGGGTCGGGCGCGCTTGAACCAGCGCAGCCGCCCGGCGAGATTGCACCCGGTTTCCCCGGTCTGCTGTCGTGCCGTCATTGGGGCAGGGTACCCCGCCACGCCGGAAGCTCACCGCAATCGGGTGGGTCATCGGTGGGGAGTAACCGGCACCGGCAATACTGAGGCGATGGTAAGCAGCGCATTCCACCCCGATCTGCGCCGAGCCGCCCGCTTCCTCCCGCGTGGCGGAATCGGGCCCCGGACACTGCCGGTGTTGCAGGCGCTCACCGGCCTGCAGGGCCGTCGCCGTCCCCCCGCCGGCGTCGAGGTGATGCCGCTGCCGTCAGGTGCCACCGTTCGGGTGTTTCGGCCGCGGGATCGATCCGCCGATCCCGCTCCGGGGCTGCTGTGGATACACGGCGGCGGCTACATCATCGGCACGGCTGCCCAGGACGACCGGCTCTGCCGCCGGTTCAGCGACGACCTCGGCATCACCGTCGCATCCGTCGACTACCGGTTGGCGCCGCAGCACCCCTACCCCGCCGCATTGGAGGACTGCTGGTCGGGGCTGACCCTGCTGGCCGGGTTGCCCGGGGTGGATCCGGCACGAGTGGCGATCGGCGGGGCCAGCGCCGGTGGCGGGCTGGCCGCCGCGCTGGCGCAGCTGGCCGCCGACCGCGGCGAGGTCCTACCGGTGCTGCAGCTGCTGGTCTACCCGATGCTGGACGATCGCAGCGCCGCGCTGCCGGCCGATCCGTGCTATCGGCTGTGGAGTCCGCGCAGCAATCACTTCGGCTGGACGTCGTATCTGGGCGGTGCCGACCCCCGGGTCGCGGTGCCGGCCCGGCGCACCGACCTGAGCGGGCTGGCGCCGGCCTGGATCGGGGTGGGCACGCTGGACCTGTTCCACGACGAGAACCTGGCCTATGCGGACCGGCTGCGGCAGGCCGGTGTGCCGTGTGAGGTCGAAACGGTCAAGGGCGCGTTTCACGGTTTCGACCTGCTGTTTCACAAGGCGCCGGTGTCACGGAGGTTCTTCGCCAGCCAACGCGCCAGCCTGCGGAACGCCTTCGCCTATTAGGGATCCGGGCGGCTCCGCGGTCTCAGAACTGCACCGCGGTGAACCGCCAGTCCAACACCTGACGATCCGTTTCCCCGGCGGCGTAGACCAGCGACCGCAACCCCAGCACCTGGTCGGCGGCGGATTCGATGTGCAGCTCGCTGTAGAGCGTGTCGCCTTCGTGGACCGGGGCGGTGTGGTCGCAGGACTGCCAGCCCAGCACCGTGACCAGGTTGGGCAGCAACCGGGAGGCTTGCGCCAGCGCGAGTCCGATGGTGTGACCGCCGTAGACCAGCCGCCGCCCGGCCACCCGCGAATCGTGGTGGGTGGCAGCGATGTTGAGGGTCAGGCGGGCCAGCTCCGGGGCGGAGCTGACGATGTCGCCGCTACTGGTCAGCACTGCACCCTGCAAGTCGGCGTGGCCGAAGTGCGGCCCGGGCACCCGTCGCCGGAACTCCTCGGCGTCCCAGTGAGCGGTGGCATCCGGTGGTGTCGGGAGCCCCGCGCCGATGGCGGACAGGTCGTCGCGGTGGCCGGTGTCGCCGGCGCCGGGCGACAGCGGCAGCATCGCGCAGCGGTAGAAGTCGAGCACCGGCCGGTCGAGTTGGTCGATCGTGGTGACCCGCAGCGCCGCCAGCCCGGTGGGCTCCCGTCCGGGCCTGGCCGAATTCTGTTTCAGCCCCACGACTTCGGTGCGGGTGAACAGCGTGTCGCCGATCACCGGGAACCGGAAGAACGCCAGGCCCCGGTAGAACAGATTGGCCTTGACCCGCTGGGTCGCCAACGTGGACTGCCCGATCGCGACATCGCACACCAGGCCGGGGTGGGCCAGCGGCGTGGTGGCGCCGGTGACCACCCGGGACAGTTCGGCGTCCAGCGGCAGCCGCAACCGGTCGCCGAGGATCGCCTGGTGCAGCGCCGCGGCCCCTGCCGTCAGCGTCATGGCCGGAGCCGCGTCGAACACCTGGCCGACATGGAGGTCGTCGAAGTAAGGCCCGCTGGTCATCTGGGAATCCTGACATACGGTGAACCGATGGGCATGACGCTGACCGACGAAGAGTCGATCCTGGTCGAGACCGTGCGCCGATTCGTCGACCGGGAGGTGAAGCCGACAGTCCGCGACGTCGAGCACGCCAACACCTATCCCGAGGCCTGGATCGAGCAGATGAAGCGCCTCGGCATCTACGGCCTCGCGGTCCCCGAGGAATACGGCGGCACGCCGGTGTCGATGCCGTGCTACGTGGCGGTCACCAGTGAGCTGGCGCGCGGCTGGATGAGCCTGGCCGGCGCGATGGGCGGGCACACCGTGGTCGCCAAGCTGCTGACGTTGTTCGGGACCGACGAGCAGCAGAACCGCTACCTGCCCGCCATGGCCACCGGAGCGTTGCGGGCCACCATGGCGCTGACCGAACCGGGCGGCGGCAGCGACCTGCAGAACATGGCGACCACCGCCCTGCCTTCCGGTGCCCGGGACACCCTGGTGATCAACGGTTCCAAGACCTGGATCTCCAATGCCCGCCGCTCCGGGTTGATCGCGCTGCTGGCCAAGACCGATCCGCAAGCCACCCCGCGGCACAGCGGGATCTCGGTGCTGCTGGTGGACAATCCGAGTGCCGGGCTGGCGATCTCGCGGGACCTGCCCAAGCTGGGCTACAAGGGGGTCGAGAGCTGCGAGCTGAGCTTCGACGACTGCCGGGTGCCGAGAACCGCGGTACTGGGCGGCACGCCCGGCCGGGGCTTCGCCCAGATGATGAAGGGCCTGGAGACCGGCCGTATTCAGGTGGCGGCCCGGGCGCTGGGGGTGGCGTCCGCCGCCCTCGAAGATGCGCTGTCCTACGCCAAGACCCGAGAGAGTTTCGGCCAGCCGATCTGGAAACATCAGAGCGTCGGCAACTACCTGGCCGAGATGGCGACGAAGCTGACGGCCGCCCGCCAGCTCACCCGGTACGCGGCCGAACGCTACGACAGCGGCGAACGCTGCGACATGGAAGCCGGGATGGCCAAACTGTTCGCCTCCGAAGTCGCCATGGAGATCGCCCTCAACGCGGTGCGTATCCACGGCGGATACGGCTATTCGACCGAATACGACGTGGAACGCTACTTCCGGGACGCGCCGCTGATGATCGTCGGCGAAGGCACCAATGAGATCCAGCGCAACGTGATCGCGGCGCAATTGGTCGCCCGAGGCGGGATCTGAGCCCGCGTGACTTGCCACAAACCAGGCTTGTGATCTGCCAAAGGCTGCTCGACTACCGGCGGGACCGCCGGCGGTGGACCATCGGGGTATGGACATGAACCGGTATTCCTGGGCGGTGATCGGAGCGGGGCCCGCCGGTATCGCCGCGGTCGGAAGGCTGCTCGACCACGGCGTTGCCGGCGATGAAATCGCCTGGATCGACCCGGAATTCGGTGCCGGAGACATCGGCGCCAAATGGCGCGCTGTCTCCAGCAACACCCAAGTCGGGCTGTTTCTGGACTACTTGAACGCCTCACCGTCGTTTCGCTTCGCTCAGGCGCCCGCTTTCGAGCTGACCCGCATCGACCCGCAACAGACGTGCCCGCTCGGCATGCTCGCAGATCCGCTGGTGTGGATCTCGTCGCAGCTGTGCGACCGGGTGAGGCCACAGCGGACGACCGCGACGGAACTCACATTGCGGGACCGGCGGTGGACGGTACACACCGAGCATGCAGACATCACCTCGAACAACGTGATCCTCGCAATCGGATCGGTACCGAAGAAACTCGACCACAGCGGTCTCGAGGAGATCCCGGTCGAGACAGCCCTCGATCCCGAACGGCTCGGCCGGCTTGCACTCGACGGCGCCACCGTCGCCGTGTTCGGTTCATCGCACTCGTCGATGATCGCACTGCCGAACCTCTTGGACACCCCGGTGCGCAAGGTGATCAACTTCTATCGCAGCCCGCTCAAATATGCGGTTTACCTTGATGATTGGATACTCTTCGACGACACCGGACTCAAGGGCCAGGCTGCAGGGTGGGCTCGGGAGAACATCGACGGACGCTGGCCGCAACGCCTGGAGCGGTGCTGGGTGAGCGGCCCGGAGTTTCCGGAGCGACTGCAGGAGTGCAGCCACGTCGTCTACACCGTCGGATTCGAACGCCGCCATCTTCCGGTGACTCCGCAGTACGGTGAGCTGGAGTATGACGCCAGCAACGGCATTCTGGCGCCCGGGCTGTTCGGTGTGGGGATCGCGTTCCCCGAATACCGCGCCAATCCCCTGGGGTCCGGGGAGTACCGCGTCGGGTTGTACAAGTTCATGC
This sequence comes from uncultured Mycobacterium sp., assembly GCA_964397355.1. Lineage (GTDB taxonomy): Bacteria > Actinomycetota > Actinomycetes > Mycobacteriales > Mycobacteriaceae > Mycobacterium. The sequence continues at coordinate 40,516 of CAYNJD010000002.1, forward strand.
AGTTGCTCGACGCCGCGCTGCCGCTGTGGCTGCGTTACGGCACCTAGCTTCCGGCTATGGTGCGACGGGGCTTGCGATGTGGCTGAGCAGTTCTCGGATGGCGCCGGCGGGCGGGGTGCGGCCGCCGACCCAGATGGCACGCAGCTCGCGGCGCAGGTTCAGCTCGGGTGTGTCGATGCGGGTGAGTCGCCCGACGGCCAGGTCGTCGGCAACCGCCAGCCGGCTCATCACCGCCGCGCCGGCGCCGGCAAGGACGGCGCTGCGCACCGCCGCCGCCGATGACAGCTCCAGCAGCGGGCCGACCGGATCGACACTTCGCCCCAGCGCATCGCGTAGCGCCCGATCCAGCGAATCTCGGGTTCCCGAACCGACTTCGCGGGTCACCAGGGGCGTCTGAGCGAGTTCGGCGGCACTCACACCTGACCGTCGCGCCCACTTGTGCCCGGGCGGCACGATCACCACGAGCTCGTCGTAGCCGATCACCCGGCTTCGCAGTCCCGCGGGCGCTCCGGGACTTTCGATGAATCCGAGCTGCGCGGCACCGCCCCTGATACCCGCTATCGCCTGCTCGCTGTTGGTGGCGGTGAGAATGATTTCGGGTGCCTCACGGCCGGTCCGGGCCGCGGCGGCCTGCAGCGACACCAGCCAGCGGGGCATCAGCTGTTCGGCGATGGTCAGGCTGGCCAGTACCTTGAGCCGCTTGCGGCTTTCGCTGCGCAGCGAGGCAAGCCCGACGTCCACCTGATGCGCGACATCGAGCAGTCGGTCAGCCCATTGCGCGACGACGACGCCGGCGGGTGTCAGGTGTGAGCCGCGCACCGTCCGGACGGCCAGTTGCACGCCGGTCTGAGCTTCGATGGATGTCAGCCGCGCCGACACCGCCTGCTGTGTCAGCCCGAGCTCCCGGCCGGCGGCGCCGAGACTGCCGGTCTTGGCGATCGCCACCAGCACTTCGAAGGCCGACAGTTCGGGCATGCGGGAACTGAGCGCCATGCATCACCTCATCACGCCGAGTACTTCGCCACCAGTTCGTTCTTGTACAGTTTGCCGGTGTCAGTGCGCGGCAGCTGCGCCTCGAAAGAAATCGAGCGCGGACATTTGTAGTGCGCCAACCTATCCCGCAGCCAGCCCAACAGCTCATCGGCGAACGCATCGGTGGCGCCGGCCGGGTCGACGGTCTGCACCACCGCCTTGACGCTTTGGCCCATCTCGTCGTCCGGGATGCCGAACACCGCCGCATCCATCACCTTCGGGTGGGTGATCAACAGGTTCTCGGCTTCCTGCGGGTAGATGTTCACGCCGCCCGAGATGATCATGTGGTGGCGACGGTCGGTGAGATACAAGTATCCCTCGTCATCGAGGTAGCCGACGTCGCCGACGGTGACCCAGCCGCGGGCATCGCGTGAATTCGCCGTCTTGTCAGGGTCGTTGAGGTATTCGAAGGCATTGCCGCCTTCGAAGTAGATCTCGCCGGCCTGGCCCGCGGGCAGTTCGTTGCCGTCCTCGCCGACGATGTGCACCGCACCCACCATCGGCCTGCCGACCGAACCCGGGTGGGCCAGCCACTCCTCGGCGCTGATCAACGTCGAGCCGTGCGCCTCGGAGGAGGCGTAGTACTCGTCGATGATCGGCCCCCACCAGTCGAGCATCTGCTTCTTGATCTCCACCGGGCATGGCGCGGCGGCGTGCATCACCCGCTGCAGGCTCGATACGTCGTACGAATTCCGCACCGCTTCAGGAAGTTTGAGCATCCGGGTGAAGTGCGCCGGCACGAACTGGGCGTGGGTGACCCGGTGGCGCTGTATCGCCTCGAGGCAACCCTGCGGATCGAACTTCTCCAGTACCACCGTGGTGATACCGGCGGCCTGTGCGCTCATCGACCACACCGAGGGGGCGGTGTGATACAGCGGCGCCGGGCTCAGGTAGACCGAGTCCGGAGTCATCCAGACCGAGACCAGCATGGACATCAGGCCGGGCGCCTCGGCCGGCGGCAGGTGCGGCAGTGCGCGTTTGATCCCCTTGGGGCGCCCGGTGGTGCCGGACGAGTACTGCAGCAGGTCGCCTTCGATCTCGTCGTCGATCGGCGTATCAGGCTGGTCGGCAACGCATTCGGGGTAGCGCTGCCAGCCGTCGAGGTTCTCATCGGCGATCAGCAGCAGGCCGGGCAGGCCGTTCGGCAAGTGGGCGCCCAGGTGTTCGCAGGTCTTGCGCAGCGCCGCCGAGCCGATGACGGCCTTGGCCGCACTGTTGTCGATGATGTAGGCGGCCTCGGCCGCGGTCAGATGGGTGTTGATCGGCACGTAGTACAGGCCGCTGCGCCGCGCCGCCCACATGATCGTGAAGATGTGCTCGTTGTTCTCCATGAGGATCGCCACGGTGTCGCCCTCGACCAGTCCGGCGCGGCGGAAGAAGTGCGCCAACCGGTTCGCGCGGGCTTCGAGGTCGTCGAAGCTGATGACGGTGCCCGACGGGTGCAGGATGATGGCCGGTTTGCCGGCGCCGACATGTTCGCGGATCTGCATGGGCAGACTGTACCGCCGCC
>CAYNJD010000003.1:0-32354 GCA_964397355.1 uncultured Mycobacterium sp.
CGGTCCGACAAGAATCCCAACTCTAAAACCACAGTGACACAAGTGAACACAGTGATTCATGGGTTTTCGGTTTATCGATGCGGTGCCATCGGGTACGCCGACGGCTATGAAGCCCCACGTCGCGATCACCCACCCCGACCGGGTGCTGTTCCCGGCATCCGCCGACCATGACGCGATCACCAAGGGCGACCTGATCGACTACTACTCCGAAATGGCGCCGGTGATGGTGCCGCATCTGGACGGCCGTCCGCTCACGCTGACCCGGTTTCCCGGCGGTATCGATGAAGAGGGCTTCATCCAGCAGAACTTCGCCGCCTCACTGCCGGACTGGATGGACCGGGTCGAGGTCCCCCGCAAGTCCGGTGAGGGCACCGTGGTGCATCCGGTGGTGCGGCGCGACGAGGCGTTGGTGTGGGCGGCCAATCAGGACTGCATCACGCTGCACGCGTGGCCGGCCCGCAGGCCGGAGCTGGACACTCCCGACCGGCTGGTGTTCGACCTGGACCCGGCCGACGACGACTTCACCGTGGTCCGGGCCACCGCCCGGGCCGTGGCCGATGTGCTCCAGCAGTTGGGAATGACGGCCTACCTGCAGACGACGGGCTCCCGCGGCCTGCACGTGGTCGCCCCACTGACCGGCAGCGCCGACTTCGACACCGCGCGGGAGTTCGCCCGAGGCATTGCCGGCCTCGTCGTCGAAGACGACCCGGCGCATCGAACAGCTCAGATCCGTAAGAGCGGCCGCGGCGGCAAGGTGTATGTGGATGTCATGCGCAACGCGTACGGGCAGACTGCCGTCGCGCCCTATGCGGTGCGGGCTCGCCCGGGTGCACCGGTCGCCACCCCGCTGGAGTGGGACGAACTCGACGTGCCCGGCCTGCGCCCGGACGGGTTCACGCTGCGCGACGTGCCCAAGCGGATGACCGAGCGCGGGGATCCGTGGTCCGGCATGTATCGGCATGCCGTTGCGCTGGCCCCGCTGCAGCATCGGCTGGCGAAACTGGGGGCATAGCTCAGGCGGCGGTCGTACCGGGATCGGGTTCCGGTCGCGTCGGCCGGCCGGCTTCGGTGACGTCCTTGACGAAGTCTCCGATGTAGCGAATCGCTCGCCGGCCCTCGGGCAGCACGTCGGCCGCCAATGGAAAGTCGTGAATCTGGCCGTCCCACAAGTGCAGATCGCAGCGGACACCGGCGGCGTCGAGCCGTTGCGCCATCGCCTCGGCGTCGGGCAGCAGCAGTTCGTCGGAGCTGGCGTGGATGGTCACCGGCGGCAGCAGCGACAGGTCGGCGTCCACCGGCGAGACAACGTGCGTCCGGCGTAGATACCGGGTGAACACCGACAGCGCTTCGCGTGGGAACATCGCGCACCGTTGCGCGTTGCGGTGCCCCAGCTTCGCGGTCGGGTCGGCGTCGGTGAACGGTGAAACCGTCGCTATTCCAGCGGGTTTCGCCAGGGCGGAATGCACGGCGGCCAGCGTGGTCATGAAAGCCAGATAACCGCCGGCCGAGTCCCCGGCGACCACGATCCGTTCCGGGTCGTAGCCGCGACGGATCAGCCAGTGCAATCCGCTCAAGCCGTCCTCGATCGCGTCGGATATCCCGTGCGACGGCAGCATTCGGTAGCCGACGTTGAGAACACACGCGTCGGCGGCCGCCGACAGCCGGGCCACCAGGGAACGGTGGGTATTGAGTCCGCAGGTCATGAATGCGCCGCCGTGCAGGTACAGGATCGCCCGCTGCGCCGATACCTCCGTTGCTTGAACCCGTTCGGCGACACAGTGACCCAGCCGGAAGCGCTCGACGCTCACCGGCGGCCGATACGGCACCAAACCGGCGAACCGATCCACCGACCCGAGCGGCCACGCCAGGTTGGGCTGGATGGCCCACGCGCGCACGAGATTCTTGACGACGAACCGGCTGGCCAGCGACACCGCGACCGATTGTGCACTGTGACGTCGGTGAATTCGTCGCTGCAGCCCCCCGGCGACCGTTTCGATCTCCTCCTCCACCGGCTCCGAATACCCCGCGGTCGGGCGTTTCAACCAGGGGCGCGACAACACCGGTGAGTAATCTGGCGAAATGGACCTTGAGGCGCCCCCACCACCGCTGGACGCGAACGCCCTGCGCGACGGGCTGACCGGACCGGGGCAACCGTGGCGCGCGCTGGAGGTCGTCGCCGAAACCGGCTCCACCAATGCCGACCTGTTGGCCCGCTGCGCGGCGGGTGAGGACATCGACGGCGCGGTACTGCTGACCGAACACCAGACCGCCGGGCGCGGACGACACGGCCGGCACTGGGTGGCCCCGGCGCGCACCCAGCTCGCGCTGTCGGTCGGGGTCGCCGCGGACATGGTGCCGGCATCGGGATGGGGCTGGTTGACGCTGGCGACCGGGGTCGCGGTGGCGGACGCGCTGGCCGAGGCATCGGGCCTGCAGGTCGGCCTGAAGTGGCCCAACGACGTCATCGCCGGCGACGGCAAGCTGGCCGGCATCCTCGCCGAGGTCGCGGCGCCCAAGCAACTGATCGTGGTCGGGCTCGGCCTGAACGTGACCATGACCGCGCAGCAGGCGCCGGATCCCGGAGCAATCTCCCTGGCCATGCTCGGTGTCGCAGCGCTGGACCGAAACGCCCTCGCCGACAAGGTCCTTCGTCAGCTCGGCGCACGGATCGCGACGTGGCGGGCAGCCGGCGGGGCCGACGACGCGCTGGCGGCCGACTACCGGCGCTACAGTTGCACGCTCGGTGCCCGGGTGCGCGCCGACACCCCCGGCGACCGGCGCATCGAGGGGCTCGCCGAGGCCATCGACGACACCGGCCGACTCGTCATCAACACCGGAGATGAGACCGTCACCGTGTCCGCCGGTGACGTCACCCGGCTGCGGCCCGACGGCTGAGGACCGCCGTGGGGTATCCGGATAACGCGTTGGCGCACGACGAACAGCTGGTGCTGCACCGCCATCCGCACGTCAAGCGCCTGATCGGCCCGATCCTGGCACTGCTGCTGGCCACCGCGTGCGCGGGCTTCGCCGCCGGGATCGTCAACCCGCGGGCCTGGGACCCGACCGCCAAGAACGTAGTCTTCGGCGTGATCTGGGCGATCTGGCTGGTGGTGGTCGGCTGGCTGACGCTCTGGCCGTTCCTGAGCTGGCTGACCACACATTTCGTGGTCACCGACCGGCGGGTGATGTTCCGCAACGGGTTGCTGACCCGCAGCGGCATCGACATCCCGCTGGCGCGGATCAACAGCGTCGAGTTCGTCCACGGGCTCATCGACCGCATACTGCGAACCGGGACGCTGATCATCGAGTCGGCGTCAGCCGAACCGCTGGAGTTCTATGACATCCCGCGCGTGGAACGCGTCCACGCGCTGCTGTATCACGAAGTCTTCGACAACCCGTCCGCCGGCGGTTGATGGCGTGACGGGCGCCGGAACAGCGTCACCACCCCGGTGCCCGAGCCCCCCTCCAGGGATTCGGTGTTCTCCAGGGTGTCTTCCAACGCCTCGGCGAGCGCGCCGGTCTCGATGGTGGCGTCCAGCGCCGCGTCCGTGCGGGCGAACTCGTCGGGGAAGACCCAGCGGCGGAACGCCCAGAACCGGAAGGCCATCTGCAGCAGGTTGCCGATGATGTAGGCCGAGATGAAGTCGGCGATGTTCTCGATGGTCAGCGACACCATCGGTGCCCGCAGCTGCAGCACGTAGCTGGAGAACCACAACGGCGCCATCGACAGCACCACCCCGACACCGCTGACTCCGAAGAACAGCAGCGCCTCGTGGTGACGCTCCCGGCCGCCCCGGTCCTTGAAGCTCCACTCACGGTTGAGGATGTAGGACGCGATCACCGCGACGATGCCGGAGATGACCTTGGCGGTGACCGGCTTGGGCGACAGAATCGTCAGCTTGAGCGTGTAGAACAGCGCCGAGTCGATGACGAAGGTGGTCGCGCCGACAATGGCGAACTTGATCAACTCATGATGGCGCTCGGCCAGCGGCCGGACCACTCGCGGCAGGCGGGCGATCGTGGCGTCGGTAAAAGACACAAGTTGCCAGTGTACGGAATCTGCCCGATCTGCGCCTAATGACTGGATAACGCCTCCGCCGGCCGGCGTGACACGATATTGCCCGTGCCGAAGCCCTCAGCCACGCCGCCGCCCGCAAGCGGGCGCGCACCGCTGGTCGCCATGGTCGGCGGCGGTCAGCTGGCCCGGATGACCCACCAGGCCGCGATCGCGCTCGGCCAGCGGCTGCGGGTGCTGGCCGCCGCGGCCGATGAGCCGGCCGCCCAGGTCAGCCCGGACGTGGTGATCGGCTCGCACACCGACCTCGACGACCTGCGCCGGGCCGCTACCGGTGCCACCGTGCTCACCTTCGACCACGAACACGTGCCCGGGGAGCTGCTGGACAAGCTGGTCGCCGAGGGCGTCAACGTGGCGCCGCCGCCGGCCGCACTGCTGCACGCCCAGGACAAGCTGGTGATGCGGCGCAAGCTGGCGGCGCTGGGGGCGCCGGTACCGCGGTTCGCCGCCATCGAGAGCCCGGAGGCGGTCGACGACTTCGCCGCGGTGACCGGCGGCCCGATGGTGGTCAAGACGGCCCGCGGCGGCTACGACGGTCGCGGGGTGGCGATCGTCGACGACGCCGCGGCGGCCCGTGCCGCCGCCGCGGAGTATCTGGCGTCGGGGGTGCCGGTGCTGGCCGAGGAGCGGGTCGCGATGCGCCGGGAGCTCTCGGCGCTGGTCGCCCGGTCGCCATTCGGTCAGGGCGCGGCATGGCCGGTGGTGGAGACGGTGCAGCAAGACGGCATCTGTGTGACGGTGATCGCGCCGGCACCCGACCTACCGGAGGAATCGGCTTCCGCCGCACAGCAATTGGCGCTGCGGCTGGCCGAGGAGCTGGGTGTGGTCGGGGTGCTGGCCGTCGAGCTGTTCGAGACCACCGACGGTGAGCTGCTGGTCAACGAACTGGCGATGCGGCCGCACAACTCCGGGCACTGGACCATGGACGGCGCCGCCACCAGCCAGTTCGAGCAGCATCTGCGTGCGGTGCTGGACTATCCGCTGGGCGCCACCACGCCGGTGGTTCCGGTGACGGTGATGGCCAACGTGCTCGGCGCGCCGCAGCCGCCGGCGATGACGATGGACGAGCGGCTGCACCACCTGTTCGCCCGCCATCCCGACGCGCGGGTGCACCTCTACGGCAAGGACGAGCGGCCGGGCCGCAAGATCGGCCACATCAACCTGCTGGGCTCGGATCCGGCGGGTCTGGCGAAGCTGCGTGAGCGGGCCGAGGGCGCGGCACACTGGTTGTCGCACGGTCAGTGGACAGATGGATGGGATGCACATGGCTAACAGCCCCCGGGTCGGTGTGATCATGGGCAGCGACAGCGACTGGTCGGTGATGGTCGAGGCCGCCCACGCGCTCGCGGAGTTCGACATCCCGTTCGAGGTCGGGGTGGTCTCGGCGCACCGCACGCCGCAGCGGATGTTCGACTACGCCCGCGACGCCGCCGGCCGCGGTATCGAGGTGATCATCGCCGGGGCGGGCGGTGCCGCGCATCTGCCCGGAATGGTGGCCTCGGCCACACCGCTGCCGGTGATCGGGGTGCCGGTCCCGCTGGCGAGGCTGGACGGGCTGGACTCTTTGCTGTCGATCGTGCAGATGCCGGCCGGGGTGCCGGTGGCCACGGTTTCCATCGGTGGTGCGCGCAACGCAGGTTTGCTGGCCGTGCGCATTCTGGCGTCGGCCGATCCGGCGCTGCGGGCCCGGATGGTGACTTTCCAGGATCAGCTGGCCGACACCGTGCTTGCGAAGGACGCAGCGCTTCAAGGTAAAGTTACCGGCGAGTAGCTTAGGAGGCAGTGATGGCTGGGTGGGCCGGGAATCCGTCGTTTGACCTGTTCAAACTTCCCGAGGAGCACGACGAGCTGCGGGCGGCGATCCGCGCGCTGGCCGAGAAGGAGATCGCTCCTTACGCCAAGGAGGTCGACGAGCAGGCGCGCTTCCCCGAAGAGGCGCTGGCAGCGCTGAACGCCTCGGGCTTCAATGCCGTGCACGTACCCGAGGAGTACGGCGGGCAGGGGGCGGACTCGGTCGCGGCGTGCATCGTGATCGAGGAGGTGGCCCGCGTCGACGCGTCGGCGTCGTTGATCCCGGCGGTCAACAAGCTGGGCACCATGGGGTTGATCCTGTCGGGTTCGGATGAGCTCAAGCGGCAGGTACTGCCCGGGTTGGCCTCCGGTGAGGTGATGGCCTCCTATGCGCTATCCGAGCGGGAGGCCGGCAGTGACGCCGCCGCGATGCGCACCCGCGCCAAGGCCGACGGCGACGACTGGATCCTCAACGGGTCCAAGTGCTGGATCACCAACGGCGGCAAGTCGAGCTGGTACACGGTGATGGCGGTGACCGACCCGGACCTGGGTGCCAACGGCATCTCGGCGTTCATGGTGCACCTCGACGACGAGGGCTTTTCCATCGGGCCCAAGGAGCACAAGCTGGGCATCAAGGGCTCGCCGACCACTGAGCTGTACTTCGAGAACTGCCGCATCCCCGGCGACCGGATCATCGGCGAGCCCGGCACCGGTTTCAAGACCGCGCTGCGCACGCTGGACCACACCCGCCCGACCATCGGGGCGCAGGCCGTCGGCATCGCCCAGGGCGCGCTGGACGCGGCGATCGAATACACCAAGGACCGCAAGCAGTTCGGCAAGAACATCAGCACTTTCCAAGGGGTGCAGTTCATGATCGCCGACATGGCGATGAAGTTGGAGGCCGCCCGGCTGATGGTCTATTCGGCCGCCGCCCGTGCTGAGCGCGGCGAGACCGAGCTGGGCTTCATCTCCGCGGCCAGCAAGTGCTTTGCCTCCGATGTGGCCATGGAGGTCACCACCGATGCGGTGCAGCTGTTCGGTGGGGCCGGCTACACCACCGACTTCCCGGTGGAGCGGATGATGCGCGACGCCAAGATCACCCAGATCTACGAGGGCACCAACCAGATCCAGCGCGTGGTGATGAGCCGCCACCTGCTGCGCTGAGCGCCGCTGCCGCGAGATTGCAACCATGCAGGAAATGCACGACTTGCGCCTGCATGAGTGCAATCTCGCGGTGATCGAAGCCGACGACGACCGCCTCAATTAGGTTGAGAGCACTATGACCGCAGCGGAACCGGCTCACACCTCGAGCATCTACCTGGCCGCCGCTGAGGGCGGCACCGGCAAATCGGCCATCGCGCTGGGCCTGCTGCACCTGCTGGCCGGCTCGTCGGCGCGGGTCGGGGTGTTCCGGCCGATAGTCCGCTCGTTCGACGAGCCCGACGAGCAACTCGAACTGCTGCTGGCGCACGCCACCGCCAAGATCGACGACCCCGGCAGCTGCCGGGGCGTGACCTACCAGCAGGTCTACACCGACCGGGAGGCCGCGCTGGGCGAGATCGTGGCGCGGTTCTACGACGTGGCGCGACAGTGCGACACCGTGCTGGTGGTCGGCAGCGACTACACCGACGTCGTCAACCCGAGTGAGTTGACCTTCAACGCCCGCGTCGCGGTGAACCTGGGGGCGCCGCTGGTGCTGGCGATCAACGGCCACCACCGCGACGCGCACGCCATCGCCGAGATCACCACGCGCTGCCTGGCCGAGGCGGCGTCGGTACACGCGCGCCCGGCCGCGGTGATCGCCAACCGCTGCGACCCCGACCAGCTGGCAGACGTCACCGCGGCGCTGGCCGGTGTCGGCGTGCCGGCGTTCGCGGTTCCCGAGGTGGCGCTGCTGGCCGCCCCGACGATGGCCGAACTGTGCACCGCGCTCGGCGGCACCGTCTACAGCGGCGATCCCGAGCTGCTGCGCCGCGAGGCACTCAGCGTCATGGTCGGCGGCATGACCGCCGAGAACATCCTGGAACGGCTGTCGGAGGGGCAGGTGGTGATCGTGCCCGCCGACCGCTCCGATGTACTGCTGGCACTGGTGAACGCCCATGAGGCGCAGGGATTCCCCTCGCTGGCGGGCATCATCCTCAACGGAGGCCTGCTGCCGCACCCTGCCATCGACAAGCTGGTCAAGGGGCTGCGGCCCACGCTGCCGCTGATCGCCACCGGCCACCGCACCTACGACACCGCCGAACGGGTGTCCAACACCGGCTCGCGGATCACCGTCGACGCGCTGCGCAAGATCGACACCGCGCTGCAGGTGATGGCCGCCCACGTCGACGGCGCCGAACTGGCCGAGCGGATCCGGGTGCCGGCCTCGACGGTGGTGACCCCGCAGATGTTCACCTACCGGCTGCTGGAGCAGGCCCGCGCCGACCGCCGCCACATCGTGCTTCCCGAAGCCACCGACGACCGGATCCTGCTGGCGGCCGGCCGATTGTTGTCCCGCGGCATCGTCGACCTGACGCTGCTGGGTGTGGAAGGCACGGTGCGCCGGCGCGGCGCCGAACTCGGGGTGGATCTGGAGGCGGCGCAGGTGGTCGACCCGGCCAGCAGCGGCCTGCTGGAGTCGTTCGGCGCCGAGTACACCCGGCTGCGTGCCCACAAGGGGATGACCGAGGAACGCGCCCGGGAGGTCATGCGCGACATCTCCTATTTCGGCACCATGATGGTGCAACTGGGCATCGCCGACGGGATGGTGTCGGGGGCCGCGCACACCACGGCGCACACCATCCGACCGGCGTTCGAGATCATCCGCACCGCGCCCGGGGTGTCGACGGTGTCCAGCGTGTTCCTGATGTGCCTGTCGGACCGGGTGCTGGCCTACGGCGACTGCGCGGTGGTGCCCGACCCGACCGTCGAGCAACTCGCCGATATCGCGATCTCCTCGGCCGCCACCGCCGCGGCGTTCGGCATCGACCCCAGAGTGGCGCTGCTGTCGTATTCGACCGGCGCGTCCGGTTCCGGCGCGGGTGTCGACAAGGTACGCGCCGCAACACAATTGGTGCACGAACGTCGGCCAGACCTGCTGGCCGACGGACCGATTCAGTACGACGCCGCCGTCGACGAGGGGGTGGCGGCGGCCAAGATGCCGGACTCGCCGGTGGCCGGCAAAGCCACCGTGCTGGTGTTCCCCGACCTCAACACCGGCAACAACACCTACAAGGCGGTGCAGCGCAGCGCCGGCGCGGTGGCGATCGGCCCGGTGCTGCAGGGCCTGGCCAAACCGGTCAACGACCTGTCGCGGGGCGCACTGGTCGACGACATCGTCTACACCGTGGCGATCACGGCGATCCAGGCGCAGGGGGTATCGGCGTGACCGCCCCGCAAGCCGGCCTGGTGCTGGTGCTCAACTCCGGCTCATCGTCGATCAAGTACCAGCTGGTCGACCCGGTGGCCGGCACCGCGGTGGTCTCCGGCCTGGTCGAGCAGATCGGTGAACCGGAAGGGTCGATTCCCGACCACGCCGCCGGGCTGCGCCGGATCCACCGGCAGCTCGTCGATTCCGGCGTGGACCTCGGCGCGGTGCGCGCGGTGGGGCATCGGGTTGTGCACGGCGGCACATTGTTTCACGCGCCGACGCTGATCACCGACGTCGTGCTGGCCGAGATCAAACGGCTCGCCGAGCTGGCGCCGCTGCACAACCCGCCCAACGCGATCGGGATCGAGGTGGCACGCAAAGACTTCCCGGACGTGCCGCACGTGGCGGTATTCGACACCGGCTTCTTCCACTCGCTGCCGGCGGCCGCCGCCACCTACGCGATCGAGCACGACGTGGCAACCGAATACGGCATCCGCCGATACGGGTTCCACGGCACGTCGCACGAGTACGTGTCCCGGCAGGTGGCGGCGCTGCTGAACCGCGACGTCACCGACATCAACACCATCGTGCTGCACCTGGGCAACGGGGCGTCGGCGTCGGCGGTGCGCGGCGGGCTGGCGGTGGAGACCTCGATGGGGCTGACTCCGCTGGAGGGCCTGGTAATGGGAACCCGCTGCGGCGACATCGATCCCGGTGTGCTGATGCATTTGAGGCGCACCGCCGGCATGGGGGTCGAGCAGCTCGACGAGCTGCTCAACCGGCGCTCCGGACTGAAGGGGCTGTGCGGGATCAACGACTTCCGTGAGCTGCTGGAAAGCATCGCCGAGGGGTCGCCGCAGGCAAAGCTGGCCTACGACGTCTACGTGCACCGGTTGCGCAAGTACGTCGGCGCCTACCTGGCGGTGCTCGGTCGCCTCGACGCGATCGCATTCACCGCCGGAGTGGGGGAGAACGTGGCCGCGGTGCGCGAGGACGCGCTGGTGGGCCTCGACGTTCTGGGCATCGCGGTCGACCCCGAACGCAACCGCAACGGCAAGGGCGCGCGGGTCATCTCCACCGACGGGTCGCGCACCACCGTGCTGGTGGTTCCCACCAACGAGGAGCTGGCGATCGCCCGGGCGGCTTGGGAATTCGTGTAAATGCTCGGGCCGATGAGTCGGGACTCGGATGCGACCGCGCCGCTGTGGCGGGCCGCGCAGCTGTTCCGGCTGCTGAGTTGCCTGTACGCGCTGGGGTTTCAGATCGCGATCAACGACGACCTGACCCGGCCGGGGTTGGCGTGGTTGCTGTTCACCGTGCTGATCGCCTGGAGTATCGCCTGTGCGATCGCCTACCTGCGCGGCTTCGGCCGGCGGCCGGCGTGGGTGATCGGCGAACTGCTCGTCGCGGTGGCGCTGATGCTGTCCACCGAGGTGGTCGCCTCGCGGGCGTGGGTGGCGGATAACCAGACCTGGCCGACGACGCTGTGGGCCAGCAACGCCACCATCTCGGCGGCGCTGCAGTTCGGACCGATCGGCGGCTTGCCGGCCGCGGTGGTGGTCACCGCCGCCAGCGCGTTCGTGAAGGGCTATGTGAGCCTCAACTTCGGCCGCAACGCCACCATGATCATCGAGCTGGCACTCGGGCTGGCGGTGGGAATGGCCGCCCAGACGGCGCGCCGCTCCCACGACGAGTTGCAGCGTGCGGCCCGGCTCGCGGCGGCGACCGAGGAACGCGAACGGCTGTCTCGGCACGTCCACGACGGCGCCATCCAGGTACTGGCGCTGGTATCCCGTCGTGGCCGTGAAATCGGTGGCGCCGCAGCGGAGTTGGCTGACCTCGCCGGGGAGCAGGAGCGTGCGCTGCGGCGGCTGGTGTCCTCGGCCGAATTCGGCGTGGAAGCCGACACCGCCGAGACCGACCTGCGCGCGCTGTTGAGCCGCCGGGCCGACGACCGGGTGTCGATGAGCCTGCCCGCCACCCCGGTGCTGCTGCAGCGCGGCGCCGCGGCGGAGCTCGACGCGGCGGTCGGCAACGCGCTGGACAACGTCCGCCGCCACGCCGGCCCGGCCGCGCGGGCGTTCGTACTGTGCGAAGACCTCGGCGACACCGTGACCGTCAGCGTGCGCGACGACGGTGTCGGCATCGCCCCGGGCCGGTTGGAGCAGGCCGCCGCACAGGGACGCGTCGGCGTCTCGAAGTCGATCGTGGGCCGGGTGGCGGCACTGGGCGGCACCGCCCGGCTGCACACCGAGGCCGGCGAGGGCACCGAATGGGAACTGTCCGTGCCGCGCCGGGGCGAGTGCCGTGGCTGAACCCGCTGAGCCCGCCGCACCGACGGTGATGGTCGTCGACGACCACCCGATCTGGCGGGACGCGGTGGCCCGCGACCTGGCGGAGACGGGATTCAGCGTGGTCGCCACCGCCGACGGTGTGGCCACGGCGCGGCGCCGGGCCGAGGTGGTCAAACCCGATGTGGTGGTGATGGACATGAGCCTGCGCGACGGCGACGGGGTCGCCGCGACGACCGCGGTGCTACAGGTCTCGCCGTCGACGCGGGTACTGGTGCTGTCGGCCTCCGACGCGCGCGACGACGTGCTGCAGGCCGTCAAAGCCGGTGCGACGGGCTATCTGGTCAAAAGCGCCTCACGCGAGGAGTTGAGCGCCGCCGTGCACGCCACGGCCGCCGGACGGGCGGTGTTCACGCCCGGTCTGGCCGGGCTGGTGCTCGGCGAATACCGCCGGCTGTCGCGCAGCTCGGACTCCGGCCCGGCGACGCCGGCGCTGACCGAGCGCGAGACCGAGGTGCTGCGCTATGTGGCGAAGGGGATGTCGGCCAAGCAGATCGCGGCGAAGCTGTCGCTGAGCCACCGCACCGTGGAAAACCACGTCCAGGCGACGTTCCGCAAGCTGCAGGTCGGCAACCGGGTGGAACTCACCCGCTACGCCATCGAACACGGCTTGGATGAATAACCGCGATGAACAACCGCGGCGAATCGAGTAGTCCTACTCATCCGCTCGGGCCGGTGAACCGGCATCGTTGCGGGCATGACCGAACCACGCGCCGTCATCGACCGGCTCTCCGCGGAACTGCAGGCGATGTCCTGGCAGCTCTACCGCGTCTCGGGTGAACTGTCCGCACTGGACCCGCTGCCGCACACCGAGGCCGCCGCCCCCCAACCGGCCCCGGCAGTTGCCGAAGCCCCGCGGCCGGCCGCCGCGCCACCCGAAGACACGCCGGGCGATTCGGGCTGGATCGGCAAACTGCTGGCCGTCGCCGGCGTCGCCGTGACGCTGGTCGGGGTGGCGCTGCTGCTGGTGCTGGCCGCCCAAGCCGGCATCCTGCGTCCGCAGGTCCGGGTGGCCGGTGGCTTCGCGCTGTCGGCCGCGCTGGTCGCGGCGGCGTGCCGACTCTACAGCCGGCCCGGCGGGCGGATCGGCGCGATCGCGTTGGCCGCCACCGGGATCGCCGCGGCCTACCTGGACATCATCGCGGTCACCGCGTTCTACCAGTGGGTGCCGGCGCCCGCCGGGTTGGCCATCGCCGCGGTGGTGGGCGGCGCCGGCCTGGCCCTGGCGCGTTGCTGGGACTCCGAACGCCTCGGCGTGCTGGTGCTGGTTCCGTTGATCGGCCTGGCCCCGGTCATCACCGGCGACGTCGGCGTGCTGCTGATCGGATTCCTGCTCGCGCTGTCGGCGGCGGCACTGCCGGTGCAGTTGGGCAGGGACTGGGTCGGCATGTTCGCCGCGCGCATCGCGGCGCCGACGCTGCCGTTGCTGGCCGCGCTGGCCCTGGCCACCGGCCACGACCGCGTGCTGATCGGAGCCGGCTGCGTGGTGGCCGCGATCCTGGCCGTCGTCAGCGGCCTGCTGGTGCTGCCGGCCAGCACCCGCCCGGGCGCCCTGGCGGCGCTGACCGCCGCCGGAACCCTGCCGGTGTTGGCGGCCGGGGCCGTGCTGGGACGGGCACCGGCCACCGTGCTGGCGGCATCGCTGTCGGTCGCCATGCTCGCGATCGTCGTTGCCGGTCGCGGTCTGCCGGCGATCGTCGGCGAAGTCTTCTCGGCGCTGTCGGCGGTCGCCGCGCTGATCGCGGTCGCCACCGCGCTGCACGGCTCGGTACTGGCTCCGGTGCTGCTGGCGATGGCCGTCGTCATCGCCGTAGCCGGTCGGCTGAGCCGTGTAGCACGCTGGGCCGCAACCGGATTCGGCTTTGCCGGGTTCATCGTCTACCTCGGCTACGCCGCACCCCGCAACCTGATCACCGCCACCGTGATGCCGGCCGCCGACACGGTGGCCACGCTGACCGCCAGCCTGCTGATGGTCGCCTTCGTGGTCGCCGCCGCCCGCGCCTACGCCGCCACCGGCAACCACTGCGACCCCGACACGGCCCGGATACTGGCGGCGACCGGCGGGGGACTGGTTCTTTACGCCGTCACCATGTTCACCGTCACCGCCGGCGTCGTGATCGGCGGGACCGGCGGCGGCTTTCTGGCCGGCCATATGGCGGCCACCATCTGCTGGATCGCCATGGCGGCCGCGCTGTTGCGCCACGCGGCGCGGCGGGCCGATCGCGACGACCGCGCGTTGCCGGTCACCGCCGGACTGGCGCTCACCGGCGCCGCCACCGCCAAGCTGTTCCTGTTCGACCTGGGCACCCTCGACGGCATGTTCCGGGTCGCGGCATTCATCGTCGCGGGCCTGCTGCTGCTCGGCATGGGCACCGGCTACGCCCGCAGCCTGGCGCAGCGTGACGCCGCCGACCACAACTGACCGAGAGGCCACCATGACACGCCAGCTGAACTTCCCCGGACCGGCCGAACTGGCCGCGGCCACACCGGCCGACCGCGACCGCGCCGTCGACGTCATGCGGATCACCGCGTTGGTCGGCGTCGTCGCCGGGCACACCGTGATGGCCACCAGCGTCATCCGCGACCGGGTGCTGATCTGGGACAACCTGCTCACCACCTCGACAGCGTTTCAGTTGCTGACCTGGATCTTCCAGATCATGCCGCTGTTCTTCTTCGCCGGCGCCGCGGCCTGCCTGCCCTCGTGGCGTCCCGGGACCGACTGGGGCGGCTGGCTGATGAAACGCTGCCTGCGGCTGTTCCGCCCGGTCTTCTACTACCTGGCGTTCTGGGCCTGCGCGCTGACTGTGCTGCACCCGGTGCTGCCCCGGCACGTCTACGAACCCGTGGCCGGGGTCAGCATTCAACTGCTGTGGTTCCTCGGCGCCTACGTGCTGGTGCTGGCCGCGATGCCGATGCTGTACCGGATCACCACCACGACACGTCTTGTCGCCGGCGCGGCCGGGGTCTATGCGGGCATCGCCGTCGTCGACGTGCTGCGGCTGCACTGGCCGGCGCTGACACCGCTGGGATATCTCAACCTCGCGGTCTGGCTCATCCCGGCGATGTTCGGGGTGGCCTACCGGCGCGGGCTGCTGGACCGGGCTGCGGCGCGGCGGGTGGCGGCGGTGATGCTGGCGGTCAACGTGGCGCTGCTGTGGTTCGGGCCGTATCAGCCCAGCATGGTCGGCACCGGAGATCACCAGCTGTCCAACACCAGCCCGCCGTCGCTGCTGCTGGCCGGCCACGCGATCGTCATGAGCGCACTGGCGATCTGGGCCGCGCCGACGATCACCCGGTGGGCGCAACGGCCCCGGGTGTGGTGGCTGACCGCGATCGGCAACTCGGGGGCGATGACACTGTATCTGTGGCACATCCCGGTGCTGCTGGGTGTGCACCTGATCTTCGACGGCCTCGGCTTGCCGCGCTATCCGGGCCTGCCGCATTTCGTGGCGCTCAGCGTGGTGCAGCTGCTGCTGGTGGCCGCGGTGGTGGCGGTGCTGTTCGTGGTGCTGCGGCCGCTGGAGAACAACCCGCTGCCGGGCTGGGACTGTCCGCTGGCGGTGGCGCCCGGGCGCGGCCCGGTTGTCGGTGTGTTGCTGATGGTGGCCGGGGCGGCGACGCTGGTCGCGATCAAGTGGGGCCTCAAGGACGACGGGCTGGTGTGCGTGGCGGTGCTGCTGGCCGCACTGGGGGGCGCCCGGGCGCTGTCTCAGCCCAGCGGTTCGTCGCCCAGAAAATCATCATTGTGCTCACCCGGCGCCGGGGGAGCGCCGGAGACAACGGCGTCGAACGAGCCGTAGCGGGCAGGAGTGCGCACCACGGTGATCGCGTCGTCGCCGTCACCGATCCGCAGCGCCAGCTGGTTCTCGGCGAACAGCGCGGTATCCACCACCTGCTTCCAGGTGTTGGCCAGGCATGCCATCAAGCCGTTGCGCTGCAACCGATCCACCCATTCCGCCGATGTCGCTGAGGCCAGGGTGGATTCCAGCTCCTCGGTGAGCTCGGCGTAGTTGATGGACCGGGAACGCTGGTCGGCGAACCGCGGATCTTCGATCAGGTCCGGTCGTTCGATGGTGCGGCACAGCGTATCCCAGTGTTTGGGCGTGTAGGCGCTGATGACGATGTAGCCGTCGGCGGTGCGGAACGCATCCGACGGCTGGGTGGCGAAGCCGACTCCCTTGCGGCGCTTGGCCGGCGGGTCGGCGGGCGGAGTGTCGGGGCGGTTCAGGTGGACGGTGAGCTGGTTGGCCTGCAGTGCCACCGCCACGTCGTACATCGCCACCCGGACCGTGTCGGCGACGGCGTGCCGCTCCCGGTTGAGCAGCGCCGCCAGCACCGCCTGCGCCAACACGTGGCCGCTGGCGTTGTCGACCAACTGGAACGGGATGATCTGCGGCTTGCCGTCGGGGGTGCGCATACCCGAGGTCATCCCGGCCTCGGCCGCCACCATCAGGTCCACCCCCGGCCGGTCGCCGTTCGGGCCGTTGCCGCCGTAGGCCGACAACCGGGCGTAGACGAGTCCCGGGTTGCGCGAGCGAAGTTCGTCGGGCCCCAATCCGAGTCGTTCCATCACACCGGGCCGGAACGCCTCCAGCACGACGTCGGCGGTGTCGGCCAGCGACAGGACCTGCGCCTTGCCCTGCTCGGTTCGCAGATCGACGGTCACCGACTTCTTTCCCCGGTTGTTGGGCAGAAAGTAGACCGCCAGCGGTGGACGGCCCGGCAGCACCGAGGTGATCTGCCGGCTGGCCTCACCGCCCGGCGCCTCCACCTTGATGACTTCGGCGCCCAGATCGGCCAATACCTGGCCGGCCAGCGGCCCGGCCACGTTCTGGGTGAAGTCCAACACCCGGAATCCGTCCAGCGGTTTGGTTTTCGGGTCGGTTGGCATCATCGCCAAGGATAGCGGCGCGGGATATCAGTACCAGTGCCGGCGGCCGGCGACCGGACGGCCGATGGCGCCCAGCAGCCAAAGGACCCCGCCGATCACCAGCAGGACGACGCCGATGCTCCACAGGATCTGAACCTTGAACACGAAGCCGAGAATGAGCAGAAGGATTCCCAGGCCGATCATGGCTACTCCGTCCCGATGAGTTTTGCGAAACCGTGGTCGCCCATCGAACTGGGCGTCGGCAGGCGGCATTCCGCCACCTTCGGGTTGACGCCGCCGTAGTTCAGCGGCCCGGCGAGCACGGTCAGCGCAATGGTTCCCGCCGACCGGCAATTCGCTTCGGCATTGGACAGATAGCCGCGTTGCCAGACCGCGACCGCCCCGATCAGTAACCAGATGAACACCACCGTGCCGAGGATGTTGCCAAAACGCATCGTGACCTCCGTTCCGGGCCTGTTCCGCGATGCATTCCCGACTGCGGCCCTTGGTGCGACGATACCGCCGGAAGACTTGTCCGGTATGTGCTTCGGCGGCCCACGTCACATCCGATAGGTCACAGGGTGATCACGGCAGTACCCCGCCAGCACCGGCGATACCCTCACCGCGAAGTCGGTGACATCAGCCGGCGCCGAATCCAGCTGCGAGACAACGGTGGCGGCGGTCGTCGTCATGGTCTTCGGTGGCGCCGGTCGCGCGAACGCCCGGTGTGGCGCACCGCCGGTCTACTCGGCGCTGATCTTGGCGATCTGGGCCAGCGACTGTTCGGCAACCGCGTCGGGCAGCGGCTGGAAGTGCACCTTGTCCAGGAACGACGGATCGTTGCCCTCGGTGACGATCCAGTGCAGGAATGCTTGCAGGGTTTGGGCTTTGGCGGCACCGGACTGACCGGCGTTGACGATCGCGTACTCGTAGTTGACGATCGGGTAGGCCTCAGGGGAGGGCCCGTTGATCAGCGAGACGGCCTGGTTGTCCGGGGTCTGATCGGCGAAGCCGGCTGCGGCCGCCTGGATGCTGTTGGCGTCGGGTCGCAAGAAGTTGCCGGCGGCGTTGGCCAGCAGGGCGCCGCCGAGGCCCTTGTCGCGGGCCTGGTCGAGGAAGCTGATCCCGATGTAGGCGACGCACCCGGGGGTTTCCGCGCACCCGGTCACCATGCCGCCGTTGCTGTTCTCGCCGCGCGCGCCCGGCACCGCGGGGAACCTCACGGTGGTGCCGAATCCGGGATCCTCGCCCCAGCCGTCGGGGTCCTGCTCGGACAGGTACCGGGTGAACAAGAAGGTGTCGCCCGAACCGTCGGAGCGGTGCAGCGCAACCACCGGGGCATCGGGCAGGTCCACGCCCGGATTGAGCGCGGCCACGGCCGGGTCGTTCCAGATCGTGATGTCGCCGCGGTACATGCCGGCCAGCACCTTGCCGTCGAGCTTGATCGGCTCGGTGAGGCCGGCCAGGTTGTAGACGACCTGCTGGGCGGAGACGGCCAGCGCGATGTTCATCAGGCCGGGGTGTTCGGCCATGTCGGCTTCGGACAGGTAGGCGTCCGAGGCGCCGATGTCGACCGCGTCCGCGGCGGCCTGCGCGATGCCGGTACCCGAACCGGTCGCCTGGGTGGTGATGGTGACGTTGGGGTACTTCTGGTGGTAGGCCGCTACCCACTGGTCGAACAGCGGATAGAGCAGCGTGCTGCCGGTCTCTGACAGCGACACCTTCGATGAAGCCGGTGCGGTGGCCACGCTGTCGCCGGAGGCAGCCGAATCCGACGGCTCGGTAGCGGTTTTCCCGCCGCATGCCGCTGCGGCCAGGATCAGCGGTGCGGCGGCCGTCAGGGCCAGCACGCTACGCAGGCGAGTCGTCACCGTTACACCCCTACTCCGCGAACGCCCGAGCCCGCATCGGGCAATGCTACGTGGGCCGGCTGGGAGTGGCGGTAAGGTTTTGTGTTGTGAGATCCGGCCGATGGACTGTGTTGTTGCCGTTGCTCCTCGTTGCCGCACTGACGGTTTCGGCATGCGGTGGCGGTGGCGGTGACTCCGGCGAGGCGGGTTCGGCCGACGCGGCATCGGGGTCGGTCGACTGCGGCGGCAAACAGGTTCTCAACGCCAGCGGCTCGACCGCGCAGGAGAACGCGATCGAGCAATTCGTCTACGCCTACATCCGGGCGTGTCCGGGGCACACGCTGGACTACAGCGCCAACGGCTCGGGCGCCGGGGTGGACGACTTCATCGCCAACGAAACCGATCTCGCCGGGTCCGACGTGGCGCTGGACCCCACCAAGGGACAGCCGGAACGGGCGGCGGAGCGATGCGGCTCACCGGCGTGGAACCTGCCGATCGTGTTCGGCCCGATCGCGGTCACCTATCACATCAGTGGGGTCAACAACCTGAGCCTGGACGGGCCCACGCTGGCGAAGATCTTCAACGGCACGATCGGCAGCTGGGACCATCCGGCGATCAAGGCGCTCAATGCCGGCGTCTCGCTGCCGTCGACCCCCATCCACGTGGTGTTCCGCAGCGACAAGTCGGGGACCACCGCCAACTTCCAGAAGTATCTCGAGGGCGCCTCCGACGGGGCCTGGATCGGCGGTGCCGGCGAGACGTTCAACGGCGGTGTCGGTGAGGGTGCCGCCGGGAACAACGGCACGTCGGCGGTGCTGCAGAACACCGACGGCTCCATCACCTACAACGAGTGGTCCTTCGCGGTCGGCAAGCAGCTGCCGATGGTGCAGGTCATCACCTCGGCGGGCCCGCACCCGGTGTCCATCTCCACCGAATCGGTCGGCAAGACGATCGCCGGGGCGAAATTCGCGTCGGGATCGACCCAGAGCAACGACCTGGTGCTGGACACCTCCTCGTTCTACAAGCCGACCGAGCAGGGCGCCTACCCGATTGTGCTGGCGACCTACGAGATCGTCTGCTCGAAGTACCCCGACGCCGCCACCGGCGCCGCGGTCAAGGCATTCATGCAGGCAGCGATCGGTCCCGGCCAGGACGGGCTGGACCAATACGGGTCCATCCCGCTGCCGGACTCCTTCAAATCGAAGCTGCTGGCGGCGGTGAACGCCATCTCGTGACCATCCGCCAGGTTTCTGTCGGGTTAACAGCCGGTTAGGCTGGACGGCAGTCTTTCGCCGCGGTTTCGCGAACCGGGGTGCTGGGTGAGGCGAAGGGAGCGTCGTCGGTGAACAACACCGAGCCGGGTTCGCGGGTCGGGTCGCGGTTCGGCCCCTACCAGCTGGGGCGGTTGCTGGGTCACGGCGTCGTGGGTGAGGTCTACCGGGCCGAGGACACCCGCACCGACGAGGTGGTGGCGCTGAAACTGATCTCCCAGCCGTTCTCCGGCGACGAGGCGTTCCGCAGCCGGCTGGAGGACGAGGCCGAGGCCGCCGGTCAGCTGACCGAACCCCACGTGGTGCCGATCCGCGCCTACGGCGAGATCGACGACGTGCTCTACCTGGAGACCGGCCTGATCGACGGAACCGACCTGGCCGCCCTGCTGGCCGACGGCGGGCCGCTGAGCCCGCCGCGGGCGGTGGCCGTCGTGCGGCAGGTCGCCGCGGCGCTGGACGCGGCGCACAACGCCGACGTGGTCCACCGCGACGTCAAACCCGACAACATCCTGGTCACCGATGACGACCTGGCTCACCTGATGGACTTCGGCGTCGCCGCGGCGATAGCCGAGCCGGGCGCTCCGGCCGACCCCGAGAACGGCGCCATCGCCTACATGGCGCCGGAGCGCCTGACCGGCGAGCAGGTCACCCACCTCGCCGACATCTACTCGCTGGCCTGCGTGCTGGCCGAATGCCTGAGCGGCGCGCGGCCGTTCACCGCCGACACCGTCGACGACGCGGTGGCCGAACGCCGGGACGCCGAACCGCCGCGGCCCAGCAGGCTGCGGCCCGGACGGGTACCGGCCGCCATCGACGACGTGCTGGCCCGCGGCCTGGCCCGCAAGCCGGAGGACCGCTACAGCAGCGCCGGTGAGCTGGCCGCCGCCGCCTACGAGGCGCTGACAGAGCCAGAACGCCATCAGGTGGCCAGAATCCTGCGGAGAGGTGAGCCCGCACTGCACCTGCCCGGCGGGCTGGAAGCCGAGACCCGGTCGGACACCCGAACCGAAAGCTGGGGCGACGCTGCGCTGCAACCGGTCCCGGCGGGACCGGGCTGGGCGGGGTGGACGCCGCCCGACGCCGGTTTCGGCGCACCGGATCCGTTCCCGGCGTCCCCGCTGCTGGGCGCGGACCTGCGCCCCGAGGCGCCGGACATGCCGGCCCCGGCCCGGCGGCGGCGCTTGTCACGCAGACCTGTCCTGGTGGCGGCCGCGGCGCTGGCCGCGGTCGGCATCGTCGCCGGCATCGGGCATTTGGTGACCCGGCCCTCGTCGGCGGAGCCGGTGGCCTCGCCCCCGCAGGACGTGCTGCCGTTCACCGACACCGCCTACCGGCTCTCGCCGAGCGGGGTGGCGCTGGACGCCGACGGCAACATCTACGTCTCCAGTCAAGGCATGCACGGGCGCGTGGTGAAACTGGCGGCCGACTCCGACGATTCGACGGTGCTGCCGTTCAGCGACCAGTACCAGCCGCGCGGGCTGGCACTCGACAACGACGGCAACGTGATCTTCTCAGACGCCAACAACCGGGTGGTCCGGCTCGGTCCCGACTCGCACACCGTGCTGCCGTTCGCCGGCCTCGATGATCCCGACGGGGTGGCGGTGGACTCCGCCGGCAACATCTACGTGGCCGACCGCGGCGGCGACGTGGTGGTGCGGCTGGACCCGGACTCGAACATCCAGACCACAATGGCGTTTGTCGGCCTCAACAAGCCCGACGGCGTGGCAGTGGACGCCGACGGCAACGTCTACGTCACCGACACCGGCAACAACCGGGTGCTCAAGCTGCCGGCCGCCTCGAACGAACAGGTGGTGCTGCCGTTCACCGGGATCGTCTCGCCGTGGGGCATCGCGGTGGACGACGGTGGCAACGTCTACGTCACCGAGCACAATCGCAACAAGGTCGTGAAACTGGCGGCCGGTGCGGCGATCCCGGTGGTGCTGCCGTTCACCGGTCTCAACGCGCCGTTGGACGTTGCCGTCGACAAGCAGGGCAACGTCTACGTCGCCGACCGCGGCAACGATCGGGTGGTCAAGGTGGACGGGAATCGATGAGGTCCGGTGCATAACGGCGGCCCTGGTTCGCGAGCCGGTTCCCAGTTCGGGCACTACCGGCTGATCCGGTTGTTGGGCAGCGGTGGGATGGGCGAGGTCTACGAGGCCGAGGACACCCGCAAGCGCCGATCGGTGGCGTTGAAGCTGATCTCGCCGCAACTCTCCGGCGACCCGGTGCTGCACGCGCGGCTTCAGCGCGAGGCCGACACCGCCGGGCGGCTGACCGAACCGCATGTGGTGCCCATCCACGACTACGGCGAGATCGACGGACAGTTCTTCGTGGAGATGCGCCTGATCGCGGGTAGGTCGCTGCGCACCCTGTTGAACCGCCACGGCCCGCTCAGCCCGGCCCGGTCGGCGGCGCTGGTGCGCCAGATCGCCGCCGCGCTGGACGCCGCGCACGCCGCCGGGATCATGCACCGCGACGTCAAACCCGAGAACATCCTGGTCACCGATGATGATTTCGTCTACCTGGTGGATTTCGGAATCGCCCGCGCGGCAACCGATCCCGGACTCACTCAGATCGGGACCACGGTGGGCACCTACAACTACATGGCCCCGGAACGGTTCACCGGCGGTGACGTCACCTACCGGGCCGACATCTACTCGCTGGCCTGTGTGCTCGGTGAGTGCCTGACCGGTGCGCCGCCGTATCGGGCGGACAGCATCGAGCGAATGATCGCCGCCCACCTGACCGAGCCCGCGCCCCGGCCCAGCTCGCAGCGTCCGGGCAGCATTCCACCGGCGTTCGACGAGGTGATCGCGCGGGGAATGGCCAAACGTCCCGAGGACCGCTACCGCAGTGCCGGCGAGCTGGCGTCCGCCGCCCACCAGGCGCTCACCGCGCCCCAGCAGGATCAGGCCGCCACCATCCTGCGCCACGGCGAAGAGGCGGCCTTCGGCACCGAGACCGCCGCGGCGATGCCGTCGCCGGTCACCGGCTGGCGCGAGCAGCCCGCACAGCAGCCGCCCACGGTACGGCGGCAGCCGGCCTACACACCGCCGCCGTCGCCTGGATTCGGTGCCAGCCCCGCGGGTTCCGGGGCGCGACGGTGGGCGGTGCTCGGCGCCGCGATCGTGGCGCTGGTCATGGTGCTCGGCGTCGTCGGCTACCTGGTCGCACGGCCGTCGCACCGGTCGGCGGCCACCGTGCCGGCCGGCCAGAGCGAGCTGGAGTTCCACGGCATCAACTTCCGGCTCTCCCCGAGCGGGGTGGCGCTGGACTCCGACGGCAACATCTACGTCGCCAGCCAGGGCATGTACGGCCGGGTGGTCAAGCTGGCCGCCGGATCCCGCGAACCGACCGTGCTGCCGTTCAGCGGGCTCTACCAACCGCAGGGCGTGGCCGTCGACGCCAACGGCACCGTCTACGTCTCGGACTTCAACAACCGGGTGGTGAAGCTGACGGCCGGCTCGAACAACCAGGAGGTGCTGCCGTTCGACGGGCTGAACTACCCGGAGGGGCTGGCGGTGGACTCCGGCGGCAACGTCTACGTCGCCGACCGCGGCAACGACCGGGTGGTGGAGTTGCCGGCCGGATCCCACACCCAGAAGGTGCTGCCGTTCAGCGGCCTCAACAACCCCGACGGGGTGGCGGTTGACCGCTCCGGCGGCGTCTATGTCACCGACACCGACAACAACCGGGTGCTCAAGCTGGCGGCCGGATCCACGAATCAGGTGGTGCTGCCGTTCACCGGCGTCGCGGTGCCGTGGGGCATCGCGGTCGACGCCAACGCCAACGTCTACACCACCGAGCACGACGGCAACAAGGTGCTCAAGCTGGCGGCCGGTGCGACCAGCCCGACCACCTTGGAGTTCACCGGACTCAACACTCCGCTGGATGTCGCGGTGGGCAAGTCCGGGACGGTGTTCGTCGCCGACCGGGGCAACAACCGGGTGGTGCGGCTCGCACCCGGCTGAGGTTCCGAGCGGGCGGTACCATTTTCTGCGTGGACAATCGCATCGAGAGCCCCGAATCGGTGGGCGTCGTCGATGCCTGCGCGGTCCCGCATGATCACACGCACCCGGTGCTCCCGGTCCATGACGCCGGCTGGCACCGCGCCGCGGCGTGGGCGCGGCGGCTGGCCTGGGTCAGCCTGGTGCTGGTGGGGGTGGAAGGCGCGGTCGGGCTGTGGCAGGGCCTGACGGCCGGCTCGATCGCGCTGACCGGCTGGGCGCTGGGCGCCATTCCCGAGGGGCTGGCCGGCGCCGTCGTGATCTGGCGGTTCACCGGGGCTCGCACGCTGTCCGCAACGGCCGAGCGGCGCGCCCAGATCGGGGTGGCGGTGTCGTTCTGGATCAACGCCCCCTACATCGCCGCCGAATCGGTACGCCACCTGTTCGGGGAGCACCGCAGCGAGGGCAGCGTCATCGGGATCGCGATCACCGCCGCGGCGGTGCTGCTGATGCCGATGCTGGGCCGCGCGCAGCGCCGGCTCGGTACCCGGCTGGGCTCGGCGGCCACCGTCGGCGAGGGCGTGCAGAACTATCTGTGCGCCATCCAGGCCGCCGCGGTGCTGGCCGGGTTGATGCTGACCGCGCAGTGGTCGGGCGGCTGGTGGCTGGACCCGCTGATCGGCATGGGGGTGGCCGCGGTGTCGGTGTGGCAGGGCTTCCGGTCCTGGCGCGGCGAGGGTTGTGGCTGTTAAAGGCCGCTGACGGGCTGCCGAACAGAGTCCCGACTGTCCTGGAGCTGGTGGTGTTGCTCGACAGGAACAGTCGGGACCCAAACAGATTACGCCCGGGCGGCCGACTGCGCCATCGGATCGGGGCCCAGCCGGTAGCGAATCAGCCGCGAACTGTTGGCGACGACGGCCACCGAGGACGCGTTGTGCAGGATCGCCGCCAGGACCGGTGACAGCGCCCCACCGGCGCCGATCAGCAGGCCGGCGGCATTGACCGCGATCGACATGCCGTAGTTTTGCCGGATCACCTCGACGGCCCGGCTGCCGAGGTCCCGCACGTCCAGCAGCCGACGCAGGTCGTCGTTGGCCAGCGCGACGTCGGCGGTCTCGACGGCCACGTCGGTACCCGCCAGACCCATCGCGATGCCGATGTCGGCGGCGGCCAGCGCGGGGGCGTCATTGACGCCGTCACCGACCATGCCGACCACATAGCCCTCGTCCTGCAGGCCGCGGACCACCTGCAGCTTGTCCTCCGGTAGCACCTCGGCGCGCCATTCGGCGATGCCGAGTTCGGCGGCCACCGCCGCAGCGGTCTCCGGGTGGTCCCCGGTGAGCATGACGATGCGGCGAATACCCTTGGCGCGCAACTGCTCAAGCACGTCATGTGCCTCCGGACGCACTTCGTCGCGCAGGCTGATCAGCCCGACCAGGGTGCCGTCGACCGCCAGCAGCAGCGGGGTCTCGGCCTGCGCCCGCAACTTGGTGACCCAGTCCGCGGCCTTCTTGGAGATGCGGACCTTCTCCGAGCGCAACAGATTCGGGCTGCCCAGCAGCAACGTGCGACCGTCGGCCCAGGTGCGGATGCCCAGCCCGACCAGGACCTCGCACTCCTCATGCGGCGGGATGCTGATGTGGCGTTCCTCGGTGGAGCGGATCACCGCCTCGGCCAGCGGGTGCCGCGAATGCAGCTCCGAGCTGGCGGCGTAGGCCAGCACCTGTTCGGGCTGCCAATCTTTATGAATCGCAACGATATTGGTGACCACCGGGCGGCCCACGGTCAGGGTCCCGGTCTTGTCGAACACGATGGCGTCCACCCGGCCGGCCTGCTCCAGATGCGAGCCGCCCTTGATCAGGATGCCGCGCCGGGCGCCGTTGCCGATCGCGGCGCTGATCGCCGTCGGCGTGGCCAGCCCCACCGCGCACGGGCAGGCGATCAGCAGCATCGTCATCGCGCGGCGGACATCGCCGGTGAGCGCCAGGGTGAGCGCCGACAGGATGAACGACGCCGGCACGAAGCGCCGCGAGAAGTTCTCGCCGACGGTCTGGATCGGGGCGCGGTCGTGCTGCGCCTCCTCGACGCGGCTGATGATGCGGCCGATCACGGTCTGGCTGCCGACCGCGGTGGCCCGCACCACCACCCGGCCGCGCACCACCACCGACCCGGCGTGCACGACTGCCCCGGCGATCACGCTGACCGGCAGTGTCTCCCCGGTGATCGCGGACTGGTCGACGATGGCCTCCCCGTCGACGACCTCGCCGTCCACCGGGATCGCCACGTGGTCGTGGACGATCACCTCGTCGCCGATCTGCACCGTGTCGATCGGCACCTGCACTTCGGTTCCATCGGCGAGCCGAACCCAGGCGGTGTCCTGGTTGCCGCGCAGCAGGTCCGAGATCGCGCGCCGGGTGCGACGCAGCGTCAGATCCTGCAGGTACTCGCCGATGTTGAGCAGCCACAACACCGTCAGCGCCACCACGTTCTCCCGCAGCACCAGGCTGGCGACGGTCGCGGCGGTCACCAGCGCGTCGGTGCCGGCCCGCCCGGAGCGGATCGAGCGCAGCGCGCCGCGCAGAAACGGGTAGCCCATGAAGACCGTCGCCCCGGTGGCGACCAGCTGGCCGCTCGGGCCGAGCAGCGGCGGGCGGGCGAACACGTAGCGGCGCACACCCAGCAATGCCAGTGCCGCGCCACCGATCACCATGCGCAGCACATCGGTGTTGCGGATGTCCGCCGAACGCGGTGTGCGGTCCGGGATGAGTTCGGCGGCGACGGTGGCCGCGGACCCGACCGCCGCGTGGATCTCGCCGGTGTCACACCGTTTCGGGGAGTACCACACCACCACCGCGCCGGTGCGGGGATAGGCGTGCACGGTGCGCACCCCGTTGACCCGGCCGACCGTCTCCTCGACCGCCACCGCGCGGCGCGAGTCGCTTCGGACCCAGGGGACCCGCAGCCGCATCCGGCCGGCAGCGTCCGAGACGACGGTCAGCTCATCGGCGGCGTGGGTGCGCGCCACGATCAGTGGTCGTGGTCGTGTTCGACGGCCGCGGCCGGCGGGGTCGCCTCCTCGCCGATGCGTTCCCGGGCCTCGGCGACCACATCGGCCACCTTCAACCGTGCCGACTCGGCGACCTCCTCGGCTCGCCGGGTTCCGCGCAGACTCCACTCGGTGGCGGTCACCGCGGCCTCGTGCAGCGGGGCCTTGTCCAGCGCCTTGCGCGCCAACTCATAGGCGCTCACCCCGACCAGCCCGGTGAACACCGTTCCCGCCGCTTTCGCCAGCAAGCCCTGCACAGCCATGAGTAATTCCCTTCGTACGCCGTGTCCTCGCCGGCCAGGCTATCACCATATAAGCATTTATGCATGAGTCAGCGGGGAAACCGGCCGGCAGCCGCTCAGTCCAGCGTCCGGGTCACCTTCTCGGTGCCGCGGCGGCGCTGTTGTGCGCCGGGGTCGGGGTTGGCGACCTGCACCAGCGACGCACCGACGGCGAACACCGCCAGCAGGTTGTCGATCAGCTCGGCCGGGGTGTCCCAGCCGTTGGCCGACCACACCCGATCAGAAGACGTCAATCCCGTTGCGGCTGCCGACTTCTGGCAGGATGCCCAGACTTCGTCGACAGATGCTCCGGCCAGCGCCGGCCCGGGCCGGGCCTCGGGGGCGATCTGGTCGGCGTGCACCCGCACCGCGGTCGCGTAGTCGGTGACCCCCACCGGCAGGTCGGGGACCGGACGGCCGAACGGGTCCAGGGACAGCACCACCACCTCGCCGCCGGTGGCGGCGACCGCCGCGTCGGCCTCATCGAGCCGATCGGCGGTGCACAGTGCGATGTCGGCGTTCCCGCCGGGTTCGGCGAGTAGCACCTCGGCGCCGATCCACCACGCGCCGAACAGCACCGCCGCGGTCTGCCAGTGCGCCGGCAGCACAACCGCAACCCGACTGCCCGGGCCGGCGCCGAGCTCGTCGCGCAGCAGGTTGCCGGTCTTGGCGGCCCAGTTCGCCAGGGTCGCCGCGGACAGCTCGATGCGTTCACCGGTGGCGTCGTCGTAGTAGGTGATCCGTGGGCCGACCGGATCGGCGGCGAGCATAGATTGGAGGATTATGGTGCTTAAATTAGCCACGTGGTTGACGTTAGTTGACGCACTGCGGATCGTTGGAACCCGCCGTCAGAATCGGTGACGGCGCCGTCATCTCCGCCACCTCACCGTCCTGGGCGCCGGAGATCCCGGCCACGTCGGCGCGGTCCCCGGCGCCCAGGCCCGACCCCGGTCCGGTGTAGTCGTTCGCCAGCACCACCCGCACCGCGCCGGCGGGCACCGACTCGTTGGACACCACCGGCAGCCCGCCCAGATCCCGCGCCACAGCCTGGGCGCCCGGGTCGTCGGCCGATGCGGCCTGCACCTGGCTGGCGGGCACATGGCCGGCCTCGTTGTTGCCGACGGCCCCGGTGCCGAATCCCTTGGCGTTGAGCACCCCGGACACGGCCGCGGCCAGACCGTTGATGTCGGTGTCGTTGTACACGCTGGCGGTGGTGTGCTCCCGCTCGTATGCCAGTTGCTCGGTCTTGCCCTCGTCCTGGTCATGCAGCAGTCCGGCCACCCACTCCGCGACCTGGTCGGGGTCGACGCGCACCACGCTGTGCATGCCGTCGTCGCTCCAGCCGGATTCCTCGAGCACCGGGATGGTGGCGAACGCGACCTTGCCGGCGGCCAGATCCTGCAGCTTCTGGATGAAATCCATCACGTCCCACCCCTCGGACAGCACCACCGACCGCTGCACCGCCGCCTGCAGCCGCGACAGGGTGGCCGGGCTGGACAGCGTCTTGCCGGAGATCACCTGGTGGGCCAGCGACGCCATCACCACCTGCTGGCGACGGACCCGGTCCAGGTCGCCGTGCGGCAGATCATGGCGCTGCCGGACGAAGCTCAAAGCCTGTGGGCCGTTGAGCTT
Source organism: uncultured Mycobacterium sp. (assembly GCA_964397355.1). Taxonomy (GTDB): domain Bacteria; phylum Actinomycetota; class Actinomycetes; order Mycobacteriales; family Mycobacteriaceae; genus Mycobacterium. The sequence continues at coordinate 28,470 of CAYNJD010000003.1, forward strand.
TTGCCAGCCGGCGGGGAAATCCGCACCGGAGAGTTCTTCATACACCGGCTCTTTGAGGCAGACGTTGACACCGCCGAGCGCATCGGTGATGAGCGAGAAGCCGAGCAGGCCGACTTCGGCGTAGTGGTCGACGGTGACGCCGGTCAGGTCGGCCACCGTCTTGATCAATGCCTCGCGGCCAGCCTCGGTGCCGCGCGCCTGGGCTTGTGCGGCATCCATCCCGGATTCGAACAGCGCGTCGGCGGTCTCGAGTTTGGTGGCGCCGTAGACGCCGTTGATCTTGGTCTTGTCCAATCCGGGCGCCGACACGTAGGAGTCGCGGGGGATCGAGATCGCGGTGGCCGACTTCCCGTTGTTGGGGATGCGGATCAAGATGATGGTGTCGGTGTTGGTGGCGTCGTCGTCGCCGACCCGCAGCGTCGCCAGCTCCTCGGGCGTCAGCGGGTTGCCGTGGGCGTCGGTGCGGCTGTCCATCCCGACCAGCAGGATGTCGACCGCCCCGTCGGACCCGCCCTGACCCAGTGCCAGCGACGAGACGTGGAAGATGCCGTCCTCGAAGGACCGCACGCGGCTCCAGGCCACTCCGGTGCCCAGGACGACGGCGACGGCTGCCACCGTGGCGATCACACGAACCACACGTTGCGCAGGCATCACTTCAGATTACTTGCGTCACGACTGTATCGGCGGTAGCCGAGGTCGGCGTGCCAGACTTGTCCCCACAGAGCGGAGGAGTGGCGGTTAAGTGCCAGTGACTGAACGGATCGTCATCACCGGAGCCGGCGGCCAGGTCGGCAAGTTCCTGTCCACCCGCGCAGTGGACCGGGGCCGCGACATCGCGGCGCTGACCTCGTCGCAGTGCGACATCACCGATCCCGCCGCGGTCGACGCCGTCGACCTGCACCCCGGTGACGTGCTGGTCAACTGTGCGGCCTACACCAACGTCGACGCCGCCGAGACCGAGCCCGACCGAGCGCACGCCGTCAACGCGGCCGGGCCGGGCCACCTGGCCACCGCCTGTGCGCGGGCCGGTGCGCGGCTGATCCACATCTCCACCGACTACGTCTTCGACGGGGACTTCGGCGGCGGCCCGCCGCGCCCCTATGAGCCGGAGGATGCGACCCGGCCGCTGTCCGTCTACGGCCGCACCAAGCTGGCCGGTGAGAACGCGGTGCTGGCGGCCTCCCGCGATGCCCTGGTGGTACGCACCGCCTGGGTCTACACCGGCGCCGCCGGCGGGTCCGACTTCGTCGCGGTGATGGCCGACCGGGCACTGTCGGATGCGACGGTGGAGGTGGTCGACGACCAGATCGGATCGCCGACCTACGTCGGCGACCTGGTCGACGCGCTGCTGGCGCTGGCCGAGGCGCCGGTCGGCACCCGAGTGCTGCACGCCGCCAACGCCGGCGCGGTGAGCCGATACCAGCAGGCCCGTGCGGTGTTCGCCGCGCTCGGCGCCGACGAGGGTCGGGTGCGTCCGGTCAGCAGTGCCGCGCGGCCCCGCCCGGCGGCGCGGCCAGCCTACTCCGCGTTGTCGGGAGTCTCCTCGGCGCGCGCCGGCCTGAATCCGCTGCGCCCGTGGCGCGATGCGCTGGCCGCCGCACTGGCCAGATAACCTCTACGCCGTGAGTGACGCCCTGCCGGTGGTGACCGTGACGTATTCGCCGGGTTGGCACTTGGACCGCTTCCTGGCGTCGCTGTCGCTGGCCACCGAGCGTCCGGTTCGGGTGGTGATGGCTGACAACGGATCCACCGACGGCACGCCGCAGGAAGCGGTGCAGCGCTACCCCAACGTGGAGCTTTACGAGACCGGGGCCAACCTGGGCTACGGCGGCGCGGTCAACAGTGCGGTGGCCCGACTCGGCGGTGTGGACGGACGCGAATCCGGTGACTTCCTCATCGTGGCCAACCCGGACGTGCAGTGGGGCCCGGGCAGCATCGACGCCCTGCTGGAGGCGGCCGCCCGGTGGCCGCACGCGGCGACGCTGGGCCCGCTGATCCGGGAGCCCGACGGTTCGGTGTATCCGTCGGCGCGGCACCTGCCGAGCCTGATCCGCGGCGGTATGCACGCCGTCGTCGGCCCGCTGTGGCGCGACAATCCGTGGTCGCGGGCCTACCGGCAGGAGCGGGTGGAGCCCAGCGAGCGCCCGGTCGGATGGCTCTCCGGCGCCTGCCTGCTGGTGCGTCGCGCCGCGTTCGACGAGGTCGGCGGCTTCGACGAGCGCTACTTCCTCTACATGGAAGACGTCGACCTGGGCGACCGGCTCGGCAAGGCGGGCTGGCTCAACGTCTACGTTCCATCCGCCGAGGTGCTGCACCAGAAGGGGCACGCCACCGGCCGCGACCCGGCCCGCAACCTGGCCGCGCATCACCGCAGCACCTACACCTACCTCGCCGACCGGCACCCCGGCTGGTGGCGAGCACCGTTGCGCTGGACCATGCGGGGTGCGCTGGCGGTGCGATCCGGACTGGCGGTGCGCAGCGCCCGCCGCAAGCTGACGAAGGGACGCCCGTGACACTGAGCCAAGTCGATGCCGTCGTCCTGGTGGGCGGCAAGGGGACCCGGCTGCGGCCGCTGACGCTGTCGGCGCCCAAGCCGATGCTGCCGACCGCGGGCCTGCCCTTCGTCACCCACCTGCTGTCGCGGATCGCCGCGGCCGGCATCGAGCACGTCATCCTCAGCACCTCCTATAAACCGGCGGTGTTCTCGCAAGAGTTCGGCGACGGATCCGGGCTGGGCCTGCAGATCGACTACGTGACCGAGGACGAGCCGCTGGGCACCGGCGGCGGTATCGCCAACGTCGCGCCCAAGCTGCGCCACGACACCGCGATGGTGTTCAACGGCGATGTGCTGTCCGGCGCGGACCTGGCCGAGTTGCACGCCTATCACCGTGAGCAGGCCGCCGAGGCGACGCTGCATCTGGTGCGGGTCGGCGACCCCCGCGCGTTCGGCTGCGTGCCCACCGACGACGGCCGGGTCACCGCGTTCCTGGAGAAGACCGAGGACCCGCCGACCGACCAGATCAACGCCGGCTGTTACGTACTGTCCCGGGAGGTCATCGACCGCATTCCGCGCGGACGGGCGGTCTCGGTGGAGCGCGAGGTGTTCCCGGCACTGCTGTCGGACGGGGTCAAGGTCTGCGGCTACGTCGACACCAGCTACTGGCGCGACATGGGCACCCCGGAGGACTTCGTGCGCGGTTCGGCGGATCTGGTGCGCGGTATCGCGCCGTCGCCGGCGTTGGGCGGCCGCCGTGGTGAGGCGCTGGTGCACGACGGCGCGTCGGTGGCGCCGGGGACGGTGCTGATCGGCGGCACGGTGGTCGGCCGCGGCGCCGAGATCGGCCCGGGCGCCCGGCTGGACGGCGCGGTGATCTTCGACGGCGTGAAGGTGGAGGCGGGCAGCGTGATCGAGCGCTCCATCATCGGGTTCGGTGCCCGGATCGGGCCGCGCGCGCTGATCCGCGACGGGGTGATCGGCGACGGTGCCGATATCGGGGCGCGCTGCGAGTTGCTGCGCGGGGCGCGGGTGTGGCCGGGGGTGTCGATCCCGGACTGCGGAATCCGGTACTCGTCCGACATCTGAGGTTTCGCGCCGACAGCATCGTCGCACCCCGGTTCCAGAATCGAACACCCGCTGCCCCTTTCTGAACAACGCGGCGCACATCTACGACCCCGCCGGGCCGGATTTACGCGTTATCTCCGATGGTTTGGCTGCGGCGGAGCCGCATCGTCGAGGTGAACAGTCCGAGGCAGGAGTTCACCATGACCGTCGTCACCGACCCGGTTGGTGGCCAAGGCGTTCACGCCACGCGCGGTGGCACGGATGCGTGCCACCATCGTCGATGTATCTGTGAGCTGCTGGGTGCGCCAGCGCAGGGCTTGGAA
>CAYNJD010000004.1:0-31619 GCA_964397355.1 uncultured Mycobacterium sp.
CGGTGTCCGGGTCGTAGTCGACAACCCGTGCCACCGTCATGCCGCCGAGCCACTCCCGTACGTAGCGCTCGTCGAGCCCGGCCGCCCGCGCGATCCGATCGCTGGACGCGGCGGGCGACCCGGCCATGGCATCGAACAGCCCGGTCTGGTGTCCCAGGCTGATCAGCAGTGCCAGGCTCGCGCTGTCGATGGTGGACTGGATGCGATCGGCGAATTCCGCCGTTGTCTCGTCGGGCACGGCCCCAATCTACGTGCGTTCAAGGCGGGGCAGCGGCCTAAACACCTGCAACGCGCGGTAGCGGACGATGAATTCGGCTGTGTCGCAGGGGTCGTCGACCTCACCGTCGCGGCCGATGGACACCGGCCCGTCGACGGCGGTGAACCGGAACTGCGGTACTTGCAGCTCGTGATACAGCCGGCTGCGTTCCAGCCGGCCGGCCAGCAGCGCGGCCATGATCCGCAGCCGGTACCAGGGCCGGCCGGTTTCCAGGATCCGCACGTCCAGCAGCCCGTCGTCCATGCGCGGCCGGCCGGACGGCGCGAACCCGGTCGGCTGGTAGATCGAGTTGCCGATGAAGAACAGCGACGTCTGCAGCGTGTAGCCGTCGTAGCTGATACGGACCGACCGTTCCCGGCGCAGCGTCAGCAGCATCGCGACAACTCCGGCCAGTGGCTTGCTGATCTTGTGCTCGAGCCGCTCTCGGATGCGGACGAACGCCGGGTAGGCGCCGATGCTGACCGTGTTGACGACGGTCGTGTCGCCGTTGAACTGCACCACGTCCACGCGCGACAGGCTGCCCTCGGTCACCGCCCGGATGGTTTCGGCGGCGGTGCGGCAGCCGATGTCCTTGGCGAAATGGTTCAAAGTTCCGCCGGGAAAGACCGCGAGCGGCAGGTCGCGCTCCACCGCCACCGCGGCCGCGGTGGCCACCGTGCCGTCGCCGCCGGCGATCCCGAGCACTTGCGCAGCGCCGGCCGCGTCACGCAGGGCCTGCTCCAGGTCGTCGTCCGGACCGACTTCGACGACGGTGACGGCCGGCAGCGCCTTGCGGACCTGTTCGGCGACGTCGGCGGCCCGCCCGCCCCCGGAGCGGGGATTGAACACCAGTGTCAGACCGGCGCCGTCGGGCCGCGGCGGGCAATCGACCCGCAGCGCGGCCACCCGAAACCGGCCGGGCGAGGCGATCGGCGGCACCTGCTGAGCGCCGATGACCGCGACCGCCGCACCGATCCCCAGGCCGGCAAGCACATCACCGGGATAGTGCGCACCGGTGGCGACCCGCGACAACCCGACCAGACCGGCCAGCCCGGCGATCGGCAAGCCCAGCAGCGGGCTTTCCAGCCCCACCCCGGTGGCGAACGCGGCAGCGCTCGCCGCGTGGCCGGACGGCCACGAGTTCGACACCGGCAGCCGCCGGGCGCGGCGCAGCAGCGGCACCAGCAAGATGTTCGGCCGGGAGCGGGGCCGAAGCCGTTTGATCAGCTGGTTGGTGACCAGGCTGGTGACCGCCAGACTGACCACACCGCGCGCGGCGCCGCGCTGTGCGGCCGGACGGCCGGATGCGGCCATCACGGCAGCCAGGGCGAACCACAGTTTGCCGTGATCGGCGGCGCGGGTCAGCGCCGGCATCGTCACGTCGAGCAGCCGGCTGGGTGAATCGGCGACCGCATTGAACACCTCGGCGTCGAGGTCGGTGAGGTTGGCGGTGATCTTCTGCAACCGGGAGCGTCGGGACGGCAGGGAGCGCTTCACAACCGGGCCCTATACCCGTTTACCGGCAGCGCAATCGTTACCGGCCTTGCCGAGCACGTGCTGCAACGCCGGCACCAGAGCCGGGTACCGGAATCGGTGCCCGGCGTCGGCCAGCCGCGCCGGTATGACGCGTTGGCCGGCCAGCGCCAGTTCACGCGCGCCCTGCGCACCCAGCAGCAGCCGCGGGCCCAGCGCGGGCACCGGCAGCACCGCGGGCCGGCGCAGCACCTGAGCGAGGCCGCGACTGTAGTCGGCGTTGCGTACCGGGATGGGGGCCACCGCGTTGACCGGACCCGACAGACCGGTATCCCACAGCCCGCGGTGATAGATGTCGACGAGATCGTCGATCCCGATCCAGGACAGCCACTGCCGGCCATCGCCGACTCGTCCGCCGAGCCCGGCGGCGAACAGCGGCCGCAGCAATCGCAGCGTGCCGCCGGCCGGCGACTGCACGATCCCGGTGCGGATGCGCACCACCCGGTTGCCGGCCTGCTCCGCCGGCGCGGGCGCCTCCTCCCAGGCGGCCACCACGTCGGCGAGAAACCCGTCACCGCGCGAACTGGTCTCGGTCAGCGTGTCGTCGCCGCGGTCGTAGCCGTAATACCCGACGGCCGACGCGCAGACCACCGTGTGCGGGCCATTCTTGGTGGCGGCGACCAACTCGGCCAGCCGCCGCGTCGGGCCGATGCGGCTGTCGCGGATCGCGGCGCGGTGTTCCTCGCTGAACCGGCCCGCGATCGAGGCGCCGGCCAGATGGATCAGCGCGTCGACACCGGCCAGCAGGTCCGGGGCGGGATCCTCGGGGTCCCAACGCCGTTCGTCGGCCTTCGTCGCGGCCCGGCGCACCAGCCGGATCACCCGGTGCCCGCCGGTCGACAGGAATGCCGACAGCGCCGAGCCGACCAGACCGGACGACCCGGTGATCGCGATCGTTGCCGGGGCGAAGCCGTGCTGCCGTGCTTGTCGGTGCGCGGCCAGGTCGTCGGCGAGCTGGCGGTGCCGATAGCCGAACATCGGGCGCAGCAACCTGCCGGGGACGGGCGTCTCGACCCGGTCGATCACCCGGGTCCGGCCGGCGCCGGCATCGTCGAAATCGTGGACGTGACGCCACCGCACCAGCAGCCGCGCCGGCAGCGAGGCGATCCCGTCATTGCCGATCCGATCGACGAAGCGGCGCGGGGGGTCATAGCCGTCGGCCTGGTGCACCGCCGTCCAGCGCAGCCCGCCCGGCAGCGCCAACCGGGCCCGGCCGTCGCGCACCGACTCGGCCTCGGCGATGAGCCGCAGCGGTTGCCACGGCGGTGCCAATCGGGTGAACGCACCCGGCCGCTGGTGCCAGGCGAACACTTCCTCACGCGGGGCGTCGACCACGCTGGAGAACACCAAACCCATCTCCCGACGCTACCGGGCAACCGGCGTGCCGTCCTCGCTTGAACAGCCGGATCCGACGGCACCCCGCCGGTACTGTCGGGCGTACCCGGCGGTTGCCAAGCCGCGCTCGTCGTTCGGAGGGAGAGTCACCGGTGGTTGCGAACAGATCCTTTTCCCGGCGTGCCTTCGTGCGTGGCGCCGCCTGGTCGTTGCCGGCTGTGGGCGTTGCGCTCGCTGCGCCGCGCGTCTTGGCGGACCCGCCGGGCTCGCAGCAGTGCAACGAGCCCGACGAACTGATCGAGGGCTGCGTGGTGCAGCTGCCCGAAGAGTTCACCTCGACCAGTTTCAGCACCACCGCCGTCGCCGGCGGCACCAACTACTCGGTCTTGTTCAGCACCAATATCCGGCCGGGACCGCTGGTGCCCGCGGCTGCCACCGGATACCGGATCAACAGCATCGGTTTGAGCGGCACCAAACGCGACGGTGTTGCGTTCTCGATCACGCCGCACATCGGCGAGCAGGGCCCGCGTGTGCTCGGCGCGGCGTCGGCGTCGTCGCTGGGGTTCGTCGTCGACGTGCCCTGGACGGCCGGACAGTTGGTCCGCAACTTCGCCTACCGCTTCGACGTGGTGTATCTCAACGGGCTGACCGAGATTCAGACCTGCTCGTACGTCACCGCGATGACGCTGGCCGAGAACGGCATGATCGTCGGCGGGGTCGGTTCGGTGACGTTCTCCCCGCCGCGGCTGACCTCGTGTAATCCGTGATTCAGGCGAGCGGGATCGGCTGGTCGTCGTCGCGCGGGCCGAACGCGCCGAAGGCCTCGACCAGCTGATCGGGTGCTTGCGGTGACCAGTCCCAGCCGGCGATCTGGCGGCGGGAACGCCGGCTGAACACCCCGCGGAACAGTTCGTAGCCGTCGGCGCGCAGTGACGTGACGGATTCGCCTGACCCGCAACGCCATTCCTGCCCGAGCTCGTCGCAGATCAGCAACGTCGCGGTGTCGCGCAGCCGACGGCCGGGAAAGTGACCCATCACATCCAGAAACGGCTGCCAGTGCTCGCGGCCGGTCTGCGGCAGGCCCAGCGCCTCGTGCAGGTCCGCTTCGTGGCAGATCGCATCGGCGGCCAGATTCGGGCCGGTGTGCTGCTTCGGCAAACTCGCTTCGACGGCCGGTGCCGCGCGCTCCCACTCGTCGAGCAGCTCGTCGACCGGGCGATGACGGCGCTCGGCGACGTGGCGTGCGGTCCAGGCGTCGCCCGGCGCGCCGTCGAGTCGGTTGGCCAGCACATCGGCGGCGCCGCCGACCAGGTGGGCCAGCACGTCGTGCACCGTCCAGCCCGGCGTTGCCGGAACCGGGGTGCGCAGCTGGTGATCGCCGAGCCGGCCGGCCAATGCGCCGATCCGCTCGCGAGCGGATCGGTAGATCGCGTCAAGCATGGGAGACTCCTGCCTTGCCGTGTCGGGAAACCAGTGTGCCGATCAGCCTTTCGGCCAGCCGACGGCGGGTGGTGTTCTGCGAGGAAGCCAGCCCGGGGGCCCACGATACACACAAATTAAGAAAAATAAGAGTATCTTGGCGTAACAGTAAGATTATGGGCCGGCTGGGGTCGGCGCCACTCCCGTGACGGTGAAGGTTGCTTCACGCTCGGCGGGGGCGGGGTGGTTCACCGGGCGCCGGTGCACGTTGATCGGCCACCAGAACCACCGGCCGAGCAGCGCCGCGATCGACGGGGTGATCAGGCTGCGGACGATGAAGGTGTCGAACAGCAGGCCCAGCCCGATGGTGGTGCCGATCTGGCCCACCGACCGCAGGTCGCTGGCGATCATCGCGATCATGGTGAACGCGAACACCATTCCCGCCGCCGTCACCACCTTGCCGGTGGCGCCCATCGCCCGGATCAGCCCGGTCCGCAAGCCGGTTCGCGCGCCTGTTTCGATCTCCTCCTTCATCCGCGAGACCACCAGCAGGTTGTAGTCCGACCCGACCGCCAGCAGCACGATCACGCTCATCGCGATCACCAGCCACTGCAACTCGATGCCGAACACGTACTGCCACAACAGCACCGACAGCCCGAACGACGAGGCCAGCGACAGCACCACGGTTCCCACGATCACGATCGAGGCGACCAGTGCCCGGGTGATCAGCAGCATCACCACGAAGATCAACACGATGGCGGCCACCGCCGCGATCAGCAGGTCGTAGTGGGCGCCGGTCTGAATGTCGGCGTAGGTCGCCGCCGTGCCGCCCAGGTAGAACTTCGCCTTGGCCAGCGGGGTGCCCTTGACGGCCTCCTTGGCGGCTTGCAGTTCGGCGTCGACGTGCGCGATGCCCTCGGCCGTCGCCGGATCGCCCGCGTGGGTGATCAGGATGCGCGCCGCGAAGCCGTCCGGCGACATCATCAGTTCCATGCCACGCTGAAAGTCCGGGCTGTCGAAGGCTTCCGGCGGCAGGTAGAACATGTCGTCGTTGTTGGCGTCGTCGAACACCTGGCCCATCACCGCGGCGGTGTCGGTCATCTGCTCGAGCTGGGTCACCACCTGGCTGAAGCTGCTGTGCATGGTCAGCATCAGGTCGCGCATGTTGGTGGTGATGGCGATCATCGGCGGGAGCTGCTCGGCGATCGCCGGCGTGATCTCATCGACCCGGTCGAGCTGGCCGGCCAGCGTCGCGGTGTTCTCCGCCAGCTTGTCGAAGCCGTCGGTGGCATCGAACATCGATCGGAACGCGTTGCAGACGCCGATGTTGAAACAGTGCGGCTCCCAATAGAAGTAATTGCGCAACGGTCGGACCTCGTCGTCGAAGTCGGCGATGCGGTCGCGGACCTCGGCCACGGTGCCTTCCATGTCATGGGCGGCCTCGTCGGTGCCGTGAGTGGCGTCGGAAAGCTGCACGGTCAGCCCGTGCAGCCGGTCCATCGCCGCGGCCATCGAGGAGAGCTGATCGGCCATTGCCTGGGTGTCGTCGAGCCGGGCGTGCAAGAACTGCAGGTTCTCACGCATCGTGACACCTTGCGCGCTGATCTGGAACGGGACCGAGCCGTGCTCCATCGGCGGGCCGAGCGGACGGGTGATGCTCTGCACCCGTTCGATGCCGGGGACCCGGAAGATGTTGCGGGCGACGCGATCCAGCACCAGCATGTCGCGGGGGTTGCGCATGTCGTGGTCGGCCTCGACCATCAGCATGTCCGGGTTCATCCGCGCCGAACTGAAGTGGGTCTCGGCGGCGGCGTAGCCGATGTTGGATGGCACGTCCGACGGGATGTAATGCCGGTTGTCGTAGCTGGTCCGATAGCCCGGCAGCACCAGCACGCCCACCATCGCAACGGCGGCCGCCGCGGCCAGGATCGGCGCCGGCCAGCGCACCACCGCGGTACCGACTTTGCGCCAGCCGCCGGTCCTGGTGGCCCGCTTGGGATCCAGCAGCCCGAACCGGCTGCTGATCGCGAGCACCGCCGGCGCGAAGGTCAGCCCCATCGCCAGAATGATGAACATGCCCAGCGCGCACGGCACCGCCAGCGTGTTGAAGTAGTTCAGCCGGGTGAAGTGCAGGCACAGCATCGCCCCGGCGATGGTCAGCCCGGAGCCCAGAATGACATGGCTGACACTGGACAGTGTTGTGCGCTGCGCGATTTCGGGTTCCTCGCCGGCGCTGCGGGCTTCGTGGTAGCGACCGATCAGGAAGATCCAGTAGTCGGTTCCGGCCGCGATCGCCAAGGCGGTGAGGATGCTGACCACGAACGTCGAGATCGCGAAGACGTGGAAGTGGCCCAGCACCGCGACCAGCCCGCGGGCCATGCTCATCTCGGTGACCACGACCAGCAGTCCGATCGCCATGGTGGCCAGTGAGCGGTAGACCACCAGCAGCATCATCGCGATGACGGCCAGGGTTATCCCGGTCATCTTGACCATGGAGGCGTCGCCGGCCTCGTTGGTGTCGGCGACCAGTGCGGCCTGGCCGGTCACGTAGGACCGCAAGCCCGCCGGGGGATCGGAGTGTTCGACGATGTCGCGCACCGCGTCGACCGACTCGACGCCCAGGGCGGAGCCCTGATTGCCCGCGAGGTGCACCTGCACGTAGGCGGCCCGGCCGTCCTCGCTCTGCGAGCCCGCCGAGGTCACCCGATCACCCCAGAAGTCCTGCACGTGCTCGACATGGGCGGTGTCGGCCTGCAGGGCGGCCACCAGCCCGTCGTAGTAGCGATGGGCTGCCTCGCCCAGTTCGCTATCGCCCTCCAGCACGATCATCAGCACCGAGTCGCTGCTGAACTCGCCGAACTTCTCCCCGATGTGTTTCATCGCCATCACCGACGGCGCATCCTGCGGCGAGAGCGAAACCGCGTTGCGCGCGCCGACGATCTCCAGCTGCGGCACCAGCAGATTGGTCGCGGCGGTGGCGGCGAGCCACAGCAGCACGATCGGGACGCTCAGCGTGCGGATCAGCCGGCCGAACAACGCCGGCTTGGCCCCGGAGTACAGGGCGCCGGGCCGGTTGCTCATGCCGCCTTCACCACGCAGAACGTCGCGGCGGCGTGGCCGTCGGCCTGCTGTTCGTCGCGCAGTTCGCCGTTGACGGTGATCCGGCAACCCAGCTCGTTGCCGTCGCCCTGGGCCATGACGTTGGCGAACACGCTGGGCTGGGTGGTGGTCAGCGTCAGCGACCACGGCAGCGAGGCGAACGTGGTCTCCCGGGACCGGGAGCGTTCGTCGACGTAGCTGATCATGCCGGCGGTGCCCGCGGGACCGAAGACCTCGTAGGTGACGTATTTCGGGACGGTGGAGACGATCTCGCCGCCGGCGGTACCGGCGCTCGCGCTGCCGGCGGCCCCGAAGACCCCGTGGAAGCGGTAGATGACCAGTGCGCCCACCGCGGCGACCGGGACGATGACCAGCACGATCCACAGTCGCTGCAGCGGCCCCCGCAGCGTTCGCATTGCGCTCATGGCCGCTAAACTTACAGCCATAAGGAAACGGGTGTAAAGTTAGATTGTTCCAGCTCACACGGGTGCGAACGGGGTGTCGTTCGGCACGTGGCGGGAAACTAACGGTCGTTAGGATGACGGCGTGCCCACTCCCACTCGTCGGCGCAATCTGCGCGGTCACGGCGCACTGCTGCGCGCGGAGATCCTGGCGGCCGCCACCCGGGTCATCGACGGCGCTGACAGTGAGGCCGAGGTGTCGTTGCGGCGGATCGCCCGCGAGGCCGGGATCGCGGCGCCGTCGGTCTATGCCCACTTCGAAGACCGGGAGCGGGTGCTCGAGGCCGTCGCCGAATCCAGTTGGGTACAGGTCTCGCAGGAGATCGCCGAGCACATCCAGGCGGCCACCGACCCGCGGCAGCGCCTGCTGATCGGCTGCCGGGTCTATGTGTCGTTCGCGCAACGCCATCCGCTGCGCTACGCGCTGATGACCCAGGACGGACACGCCCCGCCGGCCGCCCGCCAGGCGCTCGCCACGGTGACCAGGGGGCTGCTGGCCTGCCGGGGACAATCGCCTGCTGCGGGCTCGGATCCCGGCTCGGAGCGGATCGCCGCCGCGCTGTCGGTGGCGCTGCACGGCGTCGCGATGCTGCACCGCAGCGACGCCCCGAACCTGTGGCTCAGTGATTTCGGCACCGACGAGGTGATCGGCACACTGGTCGACGCCGCGACCCGCTTGCTGGCCGACACCGAACCCGCCTAATCCCTGGTCAGCCGCCCACCGGTATGTGACCGCCAGCGCAGCCGACTCCCCGATGGCTCACAGGCTGCTCCCGGTGACCTTCCAGCGAGCCACCTTAGATTCAGGGCTTGGCCACGCCGCGGTGGCCTTCATGAGATCCCACGTTCGAAGGTCGGATGCCATGGAGTTTGGAGCGATACCGCCGGAGGTCCATTCCGGTCTGATGTACTCCGGTGCCGGGCCCGGTCCGCTGCTGGCCGCCGCGCAGGCCTGGGCGGCGCTGGCCGGTGAGTTGCACGCCGCCTCGGCCGCCTACGGTTCGGTGATCACCGACCTGGCCGGTAGCTGGCACGGGCCGTCGGCCATGGCGATGGTCGCCGCGGCCACCCCGTACGTCGAGTGGATCGGTGCCACCGCGGTGCGGGTCGAACATGCGGCGGCTCAAGTCGCCGCGGCGGCCGCCGCCTATGAAGCCGCGTTCGCCGCGCACGTGCCCCCGCCGGTGATCGCGGCCAACCGCAGCCTGTTGCTGACGTTGGTGGCGACCAACCTGCTGGGCCAGAACACCCCGGCGATCGCGGCCACCGAAGCGCTCTACGCCGAGATGTGGGCGCAGGACGCCACCGCGATGTACGGCTACGCGGGTTCGGCGGCCGCCGCCACCCGGCTCAGCATCTTCGATCCGGCCCCGGAGGCCACCGACCTGACCGCCGCGTCGACCCGGATGGTCGCCGCGGCGGAGTCCGCCGGCACCCGGGCCGCCTCGGCCGCCCCGTCGCGGGTCTCGCAACTGCTGTCGGCGGTGCCTCGGGCACTGCAGAACCTCCACGGGCCCGCGACGCACGCGACACCGGCACTGGCTGAAGCCGGGTCCGGGATCGGGGACATCGGCAAGGCGCTGGGCGACCTGGTCGGGCCGTACTCGCCGCTGGGACACCTTTCCAACCTCGGCAGCGGCTGGCTGATCTCCGGGCAGATCCTGGGCCTGGCGCAGAACGGGCCCGGCGTGGCCGGCCTGCTCAACGGTCCGGCCCCGGTCACCGGTGCGCTGGGGCCGCTGTCGGGTGGGTACATCTCGACTCACACGCCGCTGTCGGCGGGTGGCGTCACGACGGTGGCGGCGACCGCCGGACAGGCGAGCACGGTCGGGTCGTTGTCGGTGCCGGCGAGCTGGGCCAGTGCCGCACCGGCCGGAAAGACGCTGCCGGCGGTGCTGTCGAGCAGTTCGGTCGGGTCCAGCGCCTCGGCGTTCGCCGTCGAGGGCTCATCGAGCGCGATGTTCAACGAGATGGCGCTGTCGAGCCTGGCCGGCCGCGCCGTCGGCGGGACCGCGGTGCAGTCGGTGGCCGGCGGCGCCGGCCGGGTGATCGACAAGGCGCCCGATACCGAGGCGCTGACGACGGCCACCATCCTGGTCATTCCGGTGCCCGAGGATTAGGAGGCCCGCCGTGATCGACTTCGCCGTGGTCCCGCCGGAGGTCACCTCCGCGCTGCTGTACACCGGCCCGGGCGCCGAGTCACTGCTGGCGGCAGCGACCGCCTGGGACGGGCTGGCCGCCGAGCTGGCGTCGGTCGTGGCCTCCTACCGCGCCGTGGTCGCCACACTGGCCGCCGAGTCCTGGGTGGGCCCGTCGGCGACGGCCATGGTGGCCGCCGCGACGCCGTTTCTGGACTGGATGGCGGCAACCGCCGCCGTGGCCGGCCAAGCCGGATCGCAGGCCAAGGCCGCGGCGAGCGCGTTCGAGGTGGCGTTGGCCGCCGTGGTGCCGCCGCCGGTGATCGCGGCCAACCGCAGCCTGCGGGCGTCGCTGCTGGCGACCAACACCTTCGGCCAGCACACCGCGGCCATCGTGGCCGCCGACGCCCAGTACGCGCAGATGTGGGCGCAGGACGCCGGCGCGATGTTCGCCTACCAGGCCGCCGCGGGGTCGGCCACCCGGTTGAGCCCGTTCGCCGCGCCGCCGCAGGTCGCCGACCCGGCCGCCCAAACCGGGGCGGGCAGCGCCGCGGCCGGGGAGGCCGCCGAGGTCGGCGGCGCGCTGTCGGGGGTTTACGAGAGCCTGTTCGGCGCCCTCGGATCGACGATGAAGCTCGCCGGTCTGGGCAACGTCGTGCTGAGCGGACCCAACTTCGGCATGGTCCAGTTCAAGACGTTCTTCAAACCGCAGTCGCTGCTGCCCGAGGTCCCCAAGTCCGCGCTCGGGGCTGGGTTGGGCGGGAACGGAATGAACGCGCTGAGCGCCGGGCTGCGCGGCGGTGCGAGGTCGGCGGGCGGCGGCACGGTCCGCGCGGTGACGGCCGGTGTGGGCACCGCGCCCGCGGTCGGGGCGCTGTCGGTGCCGCCGGGCTGGGCGACCGCCACCCCGGCGATCCGGTTGGCCGCCACCTCGTTGCCGGCGGCCGCGGCCGCGGCTCCGATGGCCGAAGCGGCCGGTGTGCTCAATCCGGCCGCATTGGGAGCGCTGACCGGCGGGGCGTTGGGTGCTCCGGGTTCGCGGCTGATCAACGGCGCCAACGTCCGTGGCGGCGGCGCCGGTAAGGGACAGGCCCCGGTTCAACTCGACCGCGTCATCGCCCAGTTGCAGAACCAAAAGGACGCCGTCCAGCACTGGCAGATCGACGAGGCCGGCCTCGACGACCTGCTCGAGGAACTGTCGAAGAAGCCGGGCTTTCACGCGGTCCACCTGAAAAAGGGCGCGCAGTCCGCCGCCATCGCCGCGCCGCCCGGGCTCGGCTGACCCTGGGCACCGCCGCGAACACGAGGTGAATCTGCGATGAGACTTCTCGGTGCGCACGTTGCCGTCGTCCTCGGTGTCGCCGTGGTCGGCCTGCCCGCGCCGGCGCATGCCGATCCGGAACCGGGCACCCAACTCGACGATGCCGCCCGGATCCGCAACGCGGCGTTCCTGGAGTCGCTGCGGGCCGCGGGCATCACCTACAGCAATCCGGGCCAGGCCATCGACGCCGCCCGCGCGGTCTGCGGGCTGGTGGACCGGGGCGAACCCGGCCTGCAGGTGATCGCCGACCTGAAGGCCAACAACCCCGGCTTCACCACCGACGGCGCCGCGCAGTTCGCGGCCATCGCGGCCGACACCTACTGCCCGCACCAGCTGACCAAGCGGTAACGCCGGGGCGGCTCGGCGATTTCCAGCTGATTTTCATTGAACACACAGCTTGCTCACTCATAGGCTTCAGAAGTCGTTTTCTGCTGTCGCTGATTGGGGACCTGCCATGCCTACCGCGCTTCGACCCTGTGCCACCGTCGGCGTCACCCTGATCGGAGCCGGGCTGCTTGCCGTCACCCCGGCGGTGTCCGCCGCGCCGGACCTGCAGTTCCGCGCGGTCCAGCTGGCCGCCGGCGAAGACGTCGGCCTGGTCGTCGGCGGCACCGGCACCCCCATCCCCGACGCCGACTACATCGCCGGCGGTGACGCCTATATCCAGCGGATCCTGCCGGGTGCGGTCTCGCAGGGCGTGTTCACCCCCGAGGGCGGGTCGCCGATCTACACCGGCGTCAAGAGCCTGCCGTTCGACCAGTCGTTCGCGCAGGGCGCCACGATTCTGACCGCCGACATCGAGAACCAGGTCGCCGCCGGCAACACCGTCGCCGTGTTCGGCGAATCGCAGAGTTCCACCATCTCCGGAATGGTGATGCCGCAGCTGGAAAAGGACGGCATCGACGCCGACGCGGTGAAGTTCGTGCTGGTCGGCGACCCGAGCAACCCCGACGGCGGGCTGCTGGAGCGCTTCGAGGGGCTCAGCCTGCCCAGCCTGGGCATCACCTTCAGCGGCGCGACGCCGCCGGACACCATCTACGCCACCGACATCTACACCCAGGAGTACGACGGCTTCGCCGACTTCCCCAAGTACACGCTGAACTTCCTGGCCGATCTCAACGCGTTTCTGGGCATCGAGTACGTGCACCCCACCTACCGGGATCTCACCGCCGAGCAGATCGACAACGCCATCCAGCTGCCGACCAGCGAGGGTTACGACGGCGTCACCGACTACTACATGATCCCGATGGCCGACGACCAGGTGCTGCCGCTGCTGCGTCCGTTCGAAGGCATCCCGGGCATCGGCAAGCCGCTGGTCGACCTGCTGAACCCGGTGTTGACGCAGATCGTCAACCTGGGCTACGACAACCCCGACAACGAGGGCTGGGACGTCGGGCACGCCGATGTGCCCACCCAGTTCGGGCTGTTCCCGTCGACCGAGCAGCTGACCACGGCGATGAACAACATGGGGCCGGCGCTGCAGCAGGGTTTCCAGGCGTTCGTCGACGATCTGACGCACCCCGCGTCGACCGCCGCCCCGTCATTGGTCGGTGACCTGCTGGCCGGTGACACCCCGTCGTTCACCGACATCGTCAACGGGCTGACGTCGGCGTTCTCGCAGGCCTACGCGGCGCTGCTGCCGACCGCCGACATCCTGACCGCGATGACGTTCCAGTTGCCGACCTACGCGGCCAGCCTGTTCGTGGACAACATCGGCTCCGACCCGCTGGACGCGTTCGGGCTGCCGCTGGCGGCGAGCACCGGCCTGGTCACGCTGGCCGCCGGTATCGAGTTCATGGTGCTGCAGGAGACCGCGTCGTCGATCAGCGCCACGCTGCAGGACCTGTTCTGAGCTGAGCCGTCGGCCGAGTCGGACTTCGGCGACGCCGCACCCGGCGTGTCCGTCGTGAGATTCCCACTCGGGGCTGGGCGGCCGCGGGTCGGGCGGCCGCGGGTCGGACGGCCGGCTACCCGCCGCTGGGAGCGGGAGCGGGAGCGGGCGGCCGGGGCTGCGGCACGAAACCCTTCAGCACATCGGGCAGGCCCGCGGACTGCTGCGGCGCCGGTGCGCAGGTCGGCGGGCACTCGGTCAGCTGCCAGGGCTGGCAGCGGTCGGTCCTGAACGCGGTGTCGCCCGGCTCGATCAGCACCACCTGCGGCTTCTTGGTCATCGCGCTGTCGAGGATCTTGTCTCCGCTGACCCGCCGCCAGTAGCAGGCGTTGCCCTCGCGCGGGCCGTCGGAGCGGTAGGTGCCCGGCAGGATGTCTTTCCCCACGGTGTAGGTGCCGTCGGCGTCGATCACCTGCTTGGGCGCCGGCGGGGGAGTCGGCTCGGCCGCGGCGATCCCGGCGGGCGCCCAAGCCGTGGCCAGCGCGATCGCGGCGGCCCCGGCGAGCTTGATCGGTCTCATACCAGGCGAGGGTACCGAGTGCGCGGCGTTACGGCTTGACGCCGACGGTGATCAGGTCCGATACCAGTAGCGTCCAGGCCGGCCGCGCCACCCGATGCTGGTCGGTGACGCTGAACCCGGCGTCGGTGAACAGCGTGCGCATCTCGCTCGGTGTCGGCTGCTGTGCCGGATTCCACCGGATCCCCGACAGCCGTTTGAGCGGATCGGTCAGGCGCGGGCTCATCGCGGTGACCGCCGCCATCCCGCCCGGCGCCAGCACCCGGTAGAACTCCCGCACCGCCGCCGGCTGGTTGAAGAAGTGAAACGCCGAGCTGGTCACCACCGCATCCAGCGTCCCGTCGTCGAACGGGAGGCGTTCGGCCGGGCCGGTCAGCCACTGCACCCGCGCCGAGCGGGCCCGGGCCTCGTTGAGCATCCCGTCGGACATGTCCACGCCGTAGACGGCTTCGGGCTGCAGCTCGCGTTCGATGCGGTCGGCGAGAATGCCGGTGCCGCAGGCGATGTCGGCGACCCGCGCCGGCCGGTGGGCGCGCAGCGCGGCGATCAGCTCGTCCTGCGCCGGGCGGTAGACCAGGCGTTGCAGATAGTCGGCGTCGTAAGCGGGAGCGGCAAAGCTCCAAAACCGGGTGACGACGCCGTTGAGCGCTTTGCGGGGTGCCCGAGGTGCCACAGCGTGAAATCTACCGCCGCGTCGGTGAGAAGGTGTACCCATGACCGTCTGCTACCGGCACCCGGACCGGGCCACCGCGCTGCGCTGCACCCGCTGCGGGCGCTACATCTGCGGCGACTGCATGCGCACCGCCGCCGTCGGCCAGCACTGCGCGGACTGCGCGCAGCAGGGCGCCGCCGAAGCGCGCCGGGCGCGTCCGCTGGTCCCGGGTGCCGCCACCGCGCCGGTGCTGACCTACGGGCTGATCGCGCTCAACGTGCTGGCGTTCATCGCACAGATGTCGCCCGGCCAGCTGGAGTCCGAGCTGGTGCTCTGGTCGCCGGCGGTGGCCGACGGCCAGATCTACCGGTTGTTGACCTCGGCGTTCCTGCACCACGGCCCGATGCACCTGCTGCTCAACATGTGGGCGCTGTACGTGGTGGGCCCGCCGCTGGAGGGCATGCTGGGCCGGGGTCGATTCGGCGCGCTGTACCTGCTCAGCGCCCTGGGCGGCTCGGTCGCGGTGTATCTGCTGGCCCCGCTGAACACCGCCACCGCCGGTGCCTCCGGCGCCATCTTCGGCCTGTTCGCCGCGACGCTGATCGTCGGCCGGCGGATGCGGATGGACGTCGGCTGGGTGGCCGCAGTGATCCTGATCAACCTGGTCTTCACCTTCACGGTTCCACAGATCAGCTGGCAGGGGCATATCGGCGGGCTGATCACCGGGCTGCTGGTCGCGGTCGCCTACGTCTATCCCTCGCCGGCGCAGCGCAACCGCGTGCAAGTCGCGGCCAGTCTCGCGCTGCTGGTGCTGTTCGTCGTGTTGATCTGGTGGCGCACTGCCGAATTGGTCTCCTGACCCCGAGCGTGTCGTCGGCGTAGCAGGGCGGGTCGCCCCCTAAGCTTTCGGTGGTCCACCAGCGAGAGGATCGACCAATCGGCGCCAACGGCGACCACGATGACATGAGTCGACCGGCCGGGAACCGGACTCGCCGGGCCACCTCGATGCGCACCTCGGGCAGATCGCGCTGGGTTGCGCCGGCCCCGCGTGCCGCCCGGTTGACCACTGCACGTGCCGCGGACCGGGTTCGGCGGGAGCGGCGACGGCCGGGCATCCACGCCCTCGACGGCCTGCGCGCGATAGCCGTTGCGCTGGTGCTGGCCGACCACGGCGGCATCCCCGGGGTCTCGGGCGGCTTCATCGGCGTGGACCTGTTCTTCGTGCTGAGCGGGTTCCTGATCACCTCGCTGCTGATCGACGAGCTTCACCGCACCGGCCGGATCGACCTCACCGGATTCTGGATCCGCCGCGGCCGCCGGCTGCTGCCGGCTCTGGTGCTGATGGTGCTGACCGTCGCGATCGCCCACGAGCTGCTGCCCCCCGACGCGGTGGTGGGCCTGCGCGAGGATGCGATCGCCGCGTTCTTCTGGGTGGCCAACTGGCGGTTCGTCACCCAGCACACCGACTACTTCACCGAGGCGGGTACACCGTCGCCGCTGCAGCACACCTGGTCGCTGGGCGTCGAGGAGCAGTACTACTTCGTGTGGCCGCTGCTGTTGATCGCGATCGCCCTGCTGCTGGGTGTCCGCGCCCGGCGCCGCGGCCGGTTGCCGACGGTCGGCGCAGTGCGGCTGACCGTCTTCCTGCTGGCCAGTGCCGGGGCGGCGATATCGGCGGCGGCGGCCGAGATGCTGGCCTCCGACACCACCCGGGACCGCGTCTACTTCGGCACCGACACCCGCGCGCAGGCGCTGCTGATCGGCGCCGCGGCGGCGGCGCTGCTGGTGGCCGACTGGCCCGCGCTGACGGCCGGCTGGTCGGTGGTCCGCAGCCGCCGGGGCCGCTGGGTGGCCCGGCTGCTGCCGCCTGCCGGGCTGGCGGTGCTGGCGGTGGCGGCACACCGGGCCACCGGCAGTGCCGCGGAGTTCCGCGGCGGCCTGCTCACGCTGGTCGCGGTCGCCGCGATCGCGGTGATCGCGCCGGTCGCGCTGCACCAGAGCGGGCTGCTGGCCCGGGCACTGGCCTGGGCTCCGCTGGTGTGGCTGGGCACCATCTCCTACGGCGTGTACCTGTGGCACTGGCCGATCTTTCTGGTGCTCAACGGCGAGCGCACCGGCTGGTCGGGGTGGGTGTTGTTCGCGGTGCGCTGCGCGGCCACGGTGCTGGTGGCCGCGGTGTCGTGGTGGGTCCTCGAACAGCCGGTCCGGCACTGGCGGCCGGCGCAGGTGTCGCTGCTGCCGCTCGGGGCAGCCGTCAGCGGCACTGCGGTGGCGGTCACGGTACTGGTGGTCCCGGTGGTCGAGCGGCCCACCGCCGTCACCGGCCTGACCCCGGACGTGGCGGCGGCCGCTGCGGTGTCGCCGTCGCCGCCGAGCCCGCAGCGGCCGGCCGCTTCCACAAGGCCGCAGTCGCCGCGGCACGACCCGAACCGGCCGCGGACCGTGTCGGTGTTCGGCGACTCCATCGGGTGGACCGTGATGCACTACCTGCCGCCCACCCCCGGCTACGACTTCATCGACCACACCGTCGTCGGCTGCAGCATCGTGCGGGCCGGGCCCTACCGCTGGGCCGGCAAGACCATCGAGCAGGGGCCGGAGTGCGACGGCTGGCCGGCCAGATGGGCGCGGCAGGTCAAGGCGGACAGGCCCGACGTGGTGCTGCTGTTCGCCGGCCGCTGGGAGACCGTGGACCGCGTCAACGAGGGCCAGTGGACCCACATCGGTGACCCGACCTTCGACGCCTACCTGACCGCCGAACTGCGGCACGCGCTCGACGTGCTGCAGTCCGCCGGCAGCCGGGTCGTGGTGACGACCGTGCCCTACAGCCGTTACGGGGAGCGGCCCGACGGCCGGTTGTGGCCGGAGGACGATCCGAAACGGGTCGACCGCTGGAACGCGCTGCTGCGCCGGGTGGTCGCCGGCCGCGACGCCGTGACGGTGATGGACCTGAACAAGAAGCTCGGGCCGAACGGCGGCTACACCGCCAAGGTCGACGGCATCCGGGTGCGCAGCGACGGCATTCACCTGACCCCCGAAGGGGTGAAGTGGTTGCTGCCGTGGCTGGAGGAATCGATCAGCTGAGTCACGTCGGCGCTGTCATTGAGCGCAACGTCACAGCGGTATCGGGTTCCCGAAATTAAATTAGTTTTGCTAACGTAGTTTCTATCGGCGCAGCGTTGCGCCCCTCGAAAACCACTTCCGCGCTATATCCCTTTAGAGGTTCCGACTATGCCCACTGATGCCGCCACCGCCACCGAGGAGCAGCTGACCCGCCGCGTCGCCGAGCTGGTCGCCACCGACCCGCAGTTCGCCGCCGCCCAACCCGACCAGGCCGTCGCCGACGCCGCCGCCGCGCCCGGCCTGGCGCTGCCGGAGCTGGTGCGGACCGTGCTGGCCGGCTATGCCGAGCGGCCCGCGCTGGGCCAGCGCGCCGTCGAGTTCGTCACCGACCCGGCAACCGGCCGCACCGTCGCCGCGCTGCAGCCCCGCTTCGACACCATCAGCTACGGCGAACTGGCCGAGCGGGTCCGTGCGCTGGCCGCCGCGCTGGTGGCGGCCGCCGTTCGGCCGGGCGACCGGGTCGCGGTGCTGGGTTTCACCAGCGTCGACTACACCGTCATCGACGTGGCGCTGGGCCAGATCGGCGCGGTCTCGGTACCGCTGCAGACCTCCGCGGCGGTCGCCACCCTGGCGCCGATCGTGGCCGAGACCGAACCGCGCGTCATCGCCGCCAGCGTCGACTCGCTGGCCGACGCCGTCGAGCTGGTGCTCGGTGGGCCGGCCCCGACCCGGCTGCTGGTGTTCGACTATCACGAGCAGGTCGACGACCACCGCGACGCGCTGGCCGACGCCCGCGCGCGGCTGGCCGGTGTGGAGATCGTGGTCGAGCCGCTGGCCGAGACGCTCGGCCGCGGCCGGGCACTGTCGGTGCCCGCCGGGTACGACGCCGCCGAGGAGACCGACCCGCTGGCCCTGCTGGTCTACACCTCCGGCAGCACCGGCGCACCCAAGGGGGCGATGTACCCGCAGCGCAACGTGGCCCGGATGTGGGTCCGCTCGGCCAAGAACTGGTTCGGCCCGTCCGCCGCCTCGATCACGCTGAACTTCATGCCGATGAGCCACATCATGGGCCGCGGCATCCTCTACGGCACGCTCGGCAACGGCGGCACCGCCTACTTCAGTGCCCGCAGTGACCTGTCCACCTTCCTGGAGGACCTCGCGCTGGTGCGGCCCACCGAGCTCAACTTCGTGCCCCGCATCTGGGAGATGCTCTACCAGCACTTCCAAAGTGAGCTCAACGGCGTTGACGGCGCCGGCGGCGACCGGCAGGCCGCCGAGGCCCGGGTGCTCGCGCAGCTGCGCCGCGACCTGCTCGGCGGGCGCTGCATCTTCGCGATGACCGGTTCCGCGCCGATCTCCGACGAGCTGCGGGCCTGGGTCTCCGAGCTCACCGAGCAGCACGTGCTCAACGGCTACGGATCCACCGAAGCCGGCATGGTGCTCTTCGACGGCGAGGTGCAGCGCCCCCCGGTGCTCGACTACAAGCTGCTCGATGTGCCGGACCTGGGCTACTTCGGCACCGACAAGCCGCATCCGCGCGGTGAGCTGCTGCTCAAGACCGAGAACCTGTTCCCCGGCTACTACAAGCGCCCCGAGATCACCGCCGAGGTGTTCGACGCCGACGGCTACTACCGGACCGGCGACGTGGTCGCCGAGGTCGGCCCGGACAAGCTGGTCTACGTCGACCGGCGCAACAACGTGCTCAAGCTGGCCCAGGGCGAGTTCGTCACGCTGGCCAAGCTGGAGGCCGCGTTCGGCAACAGCCCGCTGGTGCGCCAGATCTACGTCTACGGCAACAGCGCGCAGCCCTACCTGCTCGCCGTGGTGGTGCCCACCGAGGATGCCTTGGCGCGTTTCGACGCCGCCGGCCTCAAGTCGGCGATCGCCGAGTCACTGCAGCAGGTGGCCGCCGACGCCGGTCTGCAGTCCTACGAGGTGCCGCGCGACTTCGTCGTCGAGACCGAGCCGTTCACGCTGGAGAACGGGTTGCTCACCGGCATCCGCAAGCTGGCCTGGCCGAAACTGAAGGCGCACTACGGTCCTCGCCTCGAACAGCGCTACGCCGAGCTGGCCCAGGGGCAGGCAAACGAGCTGAGCGAGCTGCGCCGGCACGGCGCGCAGCGCCCCGTCCTGGAGACGGTCAGCCGGGCCGCCGCCGCACTGCTGGGCGCTACCGGCCCTGTTGACGCCGAGCTGCTCTCCGACGCCCACTTCACCGACCTGGGTGGAGATTCACTGTCGGCGTTGACGTTCGGCAACCTGCTGCGCGACATCTTCGATGTGGACGTGCCGGTCGGCGTGATCGTCAGCCCGGCAACCGATCTGGCCGCACTTGCCGCCTACGTCGAGGAGCAGCGGCGTGGCTCCAAACGGCCGACGTTCGCCTCGGTGCACGGCCGTGACGCCGTCGAGGTGGCCGCCGCCGACCTGACCCTGGACAAGTTCCTCGACGAGGCCACCCTGGCGGCGGCGCCCTCGCTACCCGGTCCGGCCGAGCAGGTGCGCACCGTGCTGCTGACCGGCGCGACCGGCTTTTTGGGCCGCTATCTGGCGCTTGAGTGGCTGCAGCGGCTGGCGCCGGTGGGCGGCAAGCTGATCTGCCTGGTGCGGGCGCGCTCCGACGCCGACGCCCGCCGCCGGCTCGATGCCACCTTCGACAGCGGTGACGAGAAGTTGCTGGCCCGCTACACCGAATTGGCCGCCGACCACCTCGAGGTCGTCGCGGGGGACAAGGGCGAGGCGAATCTCGGCTTGGAGCACGAGGTTTGGCAACGGCTGGCCGACACCGTCGACGTGATCGTCGACCCGGCCGCGCTGGTCAACCACGTGCTGCCCTACAGCGAGCTGTTCGGCCCCAACGCTGTCGGCACCGCCGAGCTGATCCGGGTCGCGCTGACCGGCAGGTTGAAGCCGTTCACCTACTTCTCCACCATCGGTGTCGGTGACCAGATCCCGCCGGGGGCGTTCACCGAGGACGCCGACGTGCGGGTGATGAGCCCGGTGCGCGCGATCAACGACGGCTACGCCAACGGCTACGGCAACAGCAAGTGGGCCGGCGAGGTGCTGCTGCGCGAGGCCCACTCCCGGTGCGGGCTGCCGGTCGCGGTGTTCCGCTGCGACATGATCCTGGCCGACACCAGCTACGCCGGCCAGCTCAACCTGCCGGACATGTTCACCCGGATGATGTTCAGCTTGGTCGCCGCCGGGGTGGCACCCGGTTCGTTCTACGAACTCGACGCCGCCGGCAACCGGCAGCGGGCCCACTACGACGGCCTGCCGGTGGAGTTCATCGCCGAGGCGTCCACCACGCTGGGGGCGGCCGCGGGTCACGGGTTCGCCACCTACCACGTGATGAACCCCTACGACGACGGCCTGGGCATGGACGAGTTCGTGGACTGGCTGATCGAGGCCGGCTACCCGATCCGGCGGATCGCCGACTACGGCGACTGGCTGCAGCGGTTCGAGACCACGCTGCGGGCGCTGCCGGAGCGGCAACGCCAGGCGTCGCTGCTGCCGCTGCTGCACAACTACCAGAAGCCGCAACAGCCGATCTGCGGCTCGATCGCTCCGACCGATCGGTTCCGGGCCGCGGTGCAGGACGCCAAAATCGGTGCGGAGAACGATATTCCGCATGTCTCGCCGGCGGTGATCGTCAAGTACATCACCGATCTGGAGCTGCTCGGTCTGCTCTGATTTGGCATCATCCCCGGTGGCGGGCCGATCATTTCGGCCCGCCGCCGGCATTTGACGCTCGAAACCGTTGCGGCAGCGGTTAATCGGCCACGATCACCACGACACACCGGCTTCCCCCGGTTTGACGGCCCTGGATTTCGATGCCACCATGGACTGCAACGACATCCCCGTGTGTCTCGGCCGGAAGGAGGTGAGGGCGAAGTGAGTCCCAGCGATGGTCCGCATCCGTGTTCGATGATCGGTTTGTCCCTTACCGGCCCCGGCTTCTCCGCCGCGGCCTGAACCGCGAGTTCGACCCGGCCCGGAAGGGTTGTGTCGGGAATCCCGGCAGGAGAAAATCATGGCTTTTGTTGTCACCACCCGTGTCACTCCCGTTCACGGCTCCACCCTGCGCGACGCGAGCCGGCGCATCGGCGGCCGGCTGCGCCGCCGGCTGGGCGCCCCGCTGCGGATGACCCCGCAGCAGCGCGCCGAGCGCTACGTGGCGCACATGCCGACGGCGGTGCTGGGCGCCTGCTGAACCACTAGGGCAACAGGCGACCCGCTGCTTGCGATCGCCTGCTAGGCCTGCACGACGATCGGGTCGCCCAGGTGCACTGAGTTGAAGTACCACGCGGCGTCGTCAGGGCTCAGGTTGATGCAGCCGTGGCTGACGTTGGCGTAGCCCTGTGAGTCCACCGACCACGGTGCCGAATGCACGTAGACGCCGCTCCAGGTGACCCGCACCGCGTACTCGCCGTTGATCAGGTAGCCCTCCGGATCGTTGAGCGGGATGCCGATGGTGCGCGAGTCGAACTTGATGGTGCGCTCTTTGGACAGTGCGGTGAACGAGCCGATCGGGGTGGGGCGCTTGGCCTTACCCATCGATGCCGCCATCACCCGCAGGGTCTCGCCGTTGACGCTGACGGTGAAGGTGTGGTCGGAGATGTCGGCCACGCCGAGCACCGCGTCACCGGTCTCGAAACCCGTCGACATCCCGTGGGCGTCGACGCTGATCGTGCTGTGCGGTGACCAGTAACCGTCCGGAACCCAGTGCACCACATCGTCGCTGACCCATTCGAAGTGTCCGGAGGGTCTGCTGGATGCGGTCTTCCCCGACTCGGCGATGCGGATGCCGCGCTCGGCACCCGCCCGGTCACCGACCGGACCGGTGAACGTCACGATCACCGGATAGGCCACCCCCACCACCGAGCCGGCCGCCGGCTCGATCTCGGCGACGGCGAACCGCGGCTCCGGCGATGTCTGCGCCGCCTGGCTGATGCCGGCGGACGCCCCGATCGTCAGGGCCACGGAGCCGGCCATCGCCAGAATTCCGCGCATAACGCTGTACATGGCGTCCATTGTGCCAAGGGAAACGGGGGTTGCGCAGATTCAGTGATCTTCCGACGGCGCGAGCAGGCTGCCCCAGGCCGCCTTGGCGCCGGATTCGCCGATGGTGTGGATGGCGAACATCGCCCCGCCGGACAGCGCGATCACCGCCGCGACGATGCCCAGCCGCACCACTGCCGCCATGCCGCTGCCCCGCGACACCGCGACGTGTAGGCCGGCCAGCAGGGCGGCGGCCACGACCAGGGCCAGCGCCATGTAGAGCCCGTACTCACCGGCCGCCATGTGCCGGTCGAGATCGGGAGATCCGCCGATCTTGCCGGTGTCGGCCAGCCATTCGCCGGCCGTGACCGTCGCCGGTGTGACCAGCAGCGTCAGGCCGGCCAGCACCGCCACCAGCCAGACCAGCCGCCGGCGTGCCGCCGGCCACACCGCGCACAGGATCAGCAGGAACGCGGTCAGCGGCACCAGCGCCACAACGAAGTGCAGCAGCAGGACGTGCGCGGGCAGTCCGGCGATTGTCGACATCGGTGTCCTTTCGTTCCGGCGCGGTTATGCGCTGCTGACGGTGCGGGCGGCGGCGGACTCCGGCAGCGGCTCGTACCGGGCGAAGCCCCGGGTGAACGAACCGGCGCCGTGCGTCAGCGACCGCAGGTCGACCGCGTAGCGGATCAGCTCGGTCTGCGGCACTTCGGCTTTCACCAGCGTGTGCTCGGCACCGACCTTATCGGTGCCCAGCACCCGGGCGCGGCGGGCGGACAGATCACCCATCACCGCCCCGATCAGTTCGTCGGGCACCAGCACCGTGACGTCGTCGATCGGCTCGAGCAGCCGCACCCGGCCGGCCGCCGCCGCATCGCGCAGCGCCGCCGCGCCCGCCATCTGGAACGCGTAGTCGGACGAGTCGACGCTGTGCGCCTTGCCGTCGAGCAGCGTGACCCGGATGTCGACCACCGGGTAACCGCCCCCGGACTCACCGGTGAGTCCGCGCTCCATCTGCGCGCGGACGCCCTTCTCCACGCTGGGAATGAACTGGCGGGGTACCGCGCCACCGACCACCCGGTCGACGAACTCGAAACCGGAACCCTGCGGCAACGGCCGCACCTCGATGTCGCAGACAGCGTACTGGCCGTGGCCGCCGGACTGCTTGACGTGTCGACCGTGTCCTTTGGCCTTGGCGGCGAACGTCTCTCGCAACGCCACCCGCAGCGCGACGGTGTCCACCGACACCGCGTAGCGGTTGGCCAGCGCGTCGAGCACGATGCCCGAATGCGCTTCGCCCATGCACCACAGCACGGTCTGGTGGGTTTCGGAGTTCCGCTCGATCCGCAGGCTGGGATCCTCGGCGGCCAGCCGCGCCAACCCGACCGCCAGCTTGTCCTCATCGGTCTTGGCGTGCGGGATGACCGCCACCGGCAGTAGCGGGTCGGGCATCGACCAGGGCTTGCAGACCAGCGGCTCGTCCTTGTCGGACAGCGTGTCTCCGGTCTCGGCGTGGCTGAGCCTGCCGACCGTGCAGATGTCGCCGGCCATCACCGAGGTGGCCGGCCGTTGTTGTCTCCCGAGCGGAAACGCCAATGCCCCGATCCGGTCGTCCTCGTCGTGATCGGCGTGGCCGCTGGCCTCCCCGAAGAACCCGTTGCAGTGGCCGCTGACATGGATTCCGCTGTCGGGCTTGATAGTTCCGGAGAACACCCGCACCAGGCTGACCCGCCCGACATAGGGGTCCGACGTGGTGCGGACCACTTCGGCCAGCAGTGGGCCACCTGGATCGCAACTCAGGCCGGCGCGTACCACGCCGTCCGGGGTGAACACCTCCGGAAGCAGGTGTTCGGGCGGTGCGGGGAATCCGGCGGTGATCACCTCGAGCAGTTCGAAAACGCCGACACCGGTGTCGGCGCACACCGGGACGGCCGGGAAGAACGAGCCCCGTGCGACGGCGCGTTCCAGGTCTTTCGTGAGCACCGCCCGGTCGATCCGTTCCCCGCCCAGGTAGCGCTCGAGCAGCGACTCGTCCTCCGACTCCTCGATGATCGCCTCGATCAGCGCGCCGCGTTGCGCTTCGGCGTCGGCCGCCTCGCACTGCTCGGCGGCCAGCAATCCGGTCAGGCCGGCCGGGCCGTCGGGCATGTACAGCGGCAACACCTTCTCCCCGAACGCCATCCGGGCCGCGGCCAGGGCGCCGGGATAGTCGGCCCGGGCGTGGTCCAGCTTGGTGATCACCACCGCGCGCGGCATCGCGACCGCGCTGCATTCCTGCCATAGCGCGATCGTGGCGTCATCGATGCCCTCGTTGGCCGCGATGACGAACAGGGCGGCGTCGGCGGCCCGCAACCCGGCGCGCAGCTCCCCGATGAAGTCGGCGTAGCCCGGGGTGTCGATCAGGTTCACCTTGACGCCGTCGTGCGCCAGCGACGCGCACGCGACACCGACCGAACGCTGCTGCCGGATCTCCGCGTCGTCGTAGTCGCAGACCGTGCTGCCGTCGGTGATCGAACCCGCCCGGGGTAGCACACCGGAGGCCACCAGCATCGCCTCGATCAGCGTGGTCTTACCGGAGTCAGGTGGACCGACCAGCACGACATTGCGGATGGCGGCCGGACTGGCCGCGGTGGGGGCGGCACCCGCCCCCCGTGAGGTCCCGGTCTTGTCTGCCATGGCGTCCTCCTGAAAGCTCAGCCTTCCTGCAACGGGCGCTGAGCACAACCCCCTCCCGCGGGGTGCGTTTACCCAGCTGACGACCATCGTTTGCGGCCCATATCGGCGGTTCCGGTAAGCTTGTCCTGTTTATTTCACGAGTCCGCCGTCTTCGACGTGCTGAGATGTGCTGGATTTCGGCGCGAGGCGCGCCCGGATCGTGACCGACCGCAGGAGGTAACCCGATGAGCGGAGCGCATCGCCGTAGCCGGTGGTTGCTGCTCGGTGTGAGAGGGGCTTTGACAGCCGCAGTCGGTCTGGCCCTGGTGGCCGCACCGGTCCAGGCGGCGCCGACACTGCCCGCACCGCCGCTCGACCCGTCGGCGATGGTCGCGCAGGTCGGTCCCGCGGTGGTCAACATCGACACCCAGATGGGCTACCAGAGCGCGGTGGGCGCCGGTACCGGCATCGTGCTGGACCCCGGCGGCGTGGTGCTGACCAACAATCACGTCATCGCCGGGGCCACCGGCCTCACGGTGGTTTCGGTCGGCACCGGCCAGAGCTACGAGGTCGACGTGCTCGGTTTCGACCGCAGCCACGACGTGGCGGTGCTGCAGCTGCGCGGTGCGGCCGGCCTGCCGACCGCCAACATCGGCGACTCGTCGAAGGTGGCGGTCGGTGACCCGGTGGTCGCGATGGGCAACGCCGGCGGCCAGGGCGGCACGCCGAGCGCGGTGCCCGGGCGCGTCATCGGCCTGAATCAGACCGTGTCGGCCGCCGACGAGCTGACCGGCAGCACCGAGACCTTGACCAACATGATCAAGGCCGACACCGCGATCCGCCCCGGCGACTCGGGCGGTCCGATGGTCAATGCCGCCGGCCAGGTGATCGGGATGAACACCGCGGCGAGCGACAACTACAAGTTCGCCCAGCCCGGCGGCGAAGGCTACGCGATCCCGATCAACCAGGCGATGGCCATCGCCAACCAGATCCGCTCCGGCATCTCCTCGGCCACCGTGCACATCGGCGAGACGGCGTTCATGGGCGTCGGCGTGGTGGACAACAGCGGCGGCGGCGCGCGGGTGGCCCAGGTGCTCGAGGGCACCCCGGCCGCCGAGAGCGGTATCGCCAAGGACGACGTCATCACCTCGGTCAACGGCCGGCAGGTGAACTCGGCCACGGATTTGACCGACGTACTCGACCAGCGTCACCCGGGTGACACCGTGACGCTGACGTGGCGCAGCCCGTCGGGCGGCGACCACAGTGCCGAGGTGACCCTGGTGCCCGGCCCGGTCGGCTGAGGTTAGACCCTAGGCGCGCGTGATACGCAGGCACTTCGACAGTGAGACCAAACTGTCCTGGGTTCTTGCTGCGCTGGCCGGGGTGCTGGCGGCCACCGCGTACACCCATTCCGAGGGCTACTTCGTCACGTTCATGACCGGCAACGCCGGGCGCGCGGTGCTGGGGGTTTTCGACGGTCACCAGTGGCTGTCGATCTCGGCCGCGGCACTGCTGCTGTCGTTCCTGGGGGGAGTGGTGGTCGCGTCGCTGTGCCGGCGCTACGCCTGGCCCAGCCAGCCGCACGGCGCGCTGCTGTTGACCGCCGCCTCGCTGCTGGCCGCGACGCTGATCGACTGGATCGTGGAGGGCGGGCCCACGCTGCCGCTGCCGCTGTTGCCGATCCTGCTCGTCGCGTTCGGCGTCGGCGCGCTGAACACCACGTTCGTGCGCAACGGCGAAGTGTCGATCTCGTTGAGCTACATCACCGGGACGGTGGTCAAGATGGGGCAGGGCATCGAGCGCCATATCAGCGGCGGCACGATTCACGAGTGGCTCGGGCACTTCCTGCTGTTGTTCGGCTACACCTTCGGTGCGGGCGTCGGCGGCTGCATCAGCCTGGTCGCCGGCGGCACCTGGATGCTGGGCATCGCCACGGTGGTCTGCGTGCTGGCCACCTGGTACACCCACCGCTACGTCGACCGCCGCGACGTGTGGCGCTGACCGCCTGAACGCCGAAACCGACGTCTTGCAGGGGCGCTCTCGCGCGTGGCCTGCAAAACGTCGGTTCCGGGGGACTACCTCGAGGGGGATCAGGTCGGGTCGACTCCCACACCCAGCACCCGCTGGATGTCGGGCTTCATCGCGACCAGCTGCTGGTTCCAGTAGGGCCAGTCGTGTGTTCCCTCCGCCGGGAAGTTGAACACGCCGTTGTTGCCGCCGGCGGCCATGTAGTTCTGCTGGAACGTCTGGTTGGTGCGCAGCGTCATGCTCTCCAGGAACTTCGCCGGCAGGCTGTTGCCGCCGAGGTCGCTCGGGGTGCCGTTACCGCAGTACACCCAGATGCGGGTGCGGTTGGCCACCAGCCGCGGGATCTGCACCATCGGGTCGTTGCGCTTCCAGGCCGGGTCGGACGACGGACCCCACATGCTGTTGGCGTTGTAGCCGCCGGCGTCGTTCATGGCCAGCCCGATCAGCGTCGGCCACCAGCCCTCCGACGGGTTGAGGAAGCCCGAAAGCGCCGCGGCGTAAGGGAACTGCTGCGGGTAGTAGGCCGCCAGGATCAGTGACGAGCTGCCCGCCATCGACAGCCCGACGACCGCGTTGCCCTGCGGCGAGACACTCTTGTTCTCCTGCATCCAGCCGGGCAGCTCACGAGTCAGGAAGGTCTCCCACTTGTAGGTGTAGTTCTGGCCGTTGCCCTGCGAGGGCTGGTACCAGTCGGAGTAGAAGCTGGACTGCCCGCCGACCGGCATGATCACCGACAGGCCGGACTGGTAGTACTCCTCGAAGGCCGGGGTGTTGATGTCCCAGCCGTTGTAGTCGTCCTGGGCGCGCAGCCCGTCCAGCAGGTACACCGCGTGGGACCCACCCGGCTGGAACTGCACCTTGATGTCACGGCCCATCGAGGGCGAGGGCACCTGCAGGTATTCCACCGGCAGACCCGGGCGGGAGAACGCCGACGCGTTGCCCGAACCACCGACGACCCCGACGAGGCCGCTCAGCAGCGCGGCCCCCACCGCCGCGACCATCAGCCGGCGCGGTAGCCGACTGGCCGCGTGACGCAACTTCTCAACGCTCTTCATAGCTGTTTCCCATCCCACGTCGTTCCGCAAGCTGCGGTCTGATGCCTGCCAACGCAGTCAAACACGGTGCGCCGTCGTGTCCTGTTCGCCGCCACGGGATTTCATATCGCGGTTCGGCAACGATTGAGATTCGGCCCGGACTCGACCGCCGAACCGCTAGGCATATAGTCGACGTAATCGCCGACACGAGGAGCAGGAGTGGGGGAGTCTGCCGCAGCCGCGCTGCGCCCGCTGGCCGGGGTACGCGTCATCGAGATCGCCAGCTTCGTGGCGGTGCCGCTCGCCGGGATGACGCTGGCGCAGCTGGGCTGCGATGTGGTGCGCATCGACCCGGTCGGCGGTGCGGCCGACTACCGCCGCTGGCCGGTCGCGCAGGGCGGCACGTCCATCTACTGGACCGGGCTGAACAAGGGCAAGCGGTCGGTGGTGGCTGACCTGCGCGCGCCGGAAGGCCAGCACCTGGTGCAGCGCCTGATCGCCGACAGCGGTGTGGTGATAACGAATATGGCGGGCCGGCAATGGCTTTCCTACGACACGCTGGTGGCACAACGCCCCGAACTGATCCACCTCGAGGTGCTCGGACGCGCCGACGGATCCACCGCGGTCGACTACACGGTGAATGCGGGCACCGGGTTTCCGCTGGTGACCGGACCCCGCGACTACGGCGCGCCGATCAACCATGTGCTGCCGGCGTGGGATATCGCGTGCGGGCTGCACGCCGCGCTGGCGGTGAGTTCCGCGCTGCACCGCCGGGAACACACCGGGCAGGGCTGCCGGATCCGGCTGGCGCTGGAGGATGTCGCGCTGGGCACCGCCAGCGCGCTGGGTTTCCTCACCGAGGCGATGGTCAACGGCACCCGGCGAGAACGCATCGGCAATGTGGTCTACGGCCAGTACGGGCAGAGCTTCACCGGCAGCGACGGGGTGTCCTTCATGGTGGTCACGCTGACCGACCGGCACTTCCGTGACCTGACCGAGTTGACCGGGACGACGAAAGTCCTTGCCGCACTGGCTGAGGCGCGCGATATCGACTTCTCCGACGAAGGGCAGCGCTACCGCCACCGCGATCTGCTCACCGGGCTGTTCAACGGGTGGTTCGCCGAGCGGACCGGAGCGCAGATCGAGGCCGCGCTGGCCGGGACATCGCTGCTGTGGGACCGCTACCGCAGCTTCGCCGAGGTGGCCGGCGACGAGCGGCTGGCCGGCAACCCGATGTTCGCGGCGCTGCACCAGCCCGGGGTGGGCGACTACCTGGCGGCCGGGCTGCCCACATCGCTCGACGGCGTCCACCCGCCCGCCGTCGCGGCACCGGAACTGGGCGCCGACACCGAGCGGACACTGACCGAATACCTGGGAATGTCAACCGACGAGATCGACCGGCTGCGCCAAAGCGGCACGGTGGCAACGGATTAACAAAGGAGCGAAAGCAGGTGCGTACTTTCCAATCGATCGAGGAGCTCGCCGCGTGCCAGGGCGAGCCGATCGGCCGCAGTGAGTGGGTGACCATCACCCAGGACGCCGTCAACCTGTTCGCCGACGCGACCGGCGACCATCAGTGGATCCACGTCGACCCGGAGCGGGCCGCCGACGGACCGTTCGGGACCACGATCGCCCACGGTTACCTGACGCTGGCGATGCTGCCGCAGCTGATGCACCAGATCTACCGCCTCGACGGCGTCAAGCTGGCGATCAACTACGGGCTGAACAAGGTGCGGTTCCCGGCGCCGGTTCCGGTCGGTTCCAAGATCCGTGCGGAGACCTCCGTCGTCGGAGTCGCCGACGCCGGCGGCGGCGCCCACCAGGTGACGCTGTCGACCACGGTGTCCATCGACGGCAGCGACAAGCCAGCGTGCGTCGCCGAGAGCGTGGTGCGCTACCAGCTCTGAGTCGGGCCGGTCGTGGTGTCCCGGCCACCGGGCCGGGACGCGAAGTGGTGCGCGACGATCGCCGCGACCTGCAGGAATCGGCGGCGGGTGGCCGGTGCCATCTCTTGCATCACGTCGATCACCCCGCCGGGCCGCAGGTGCGGGTCGAACGGCACCTCCACCACCGCCTGACCGTGCTGCAGGAACTGCGTGGCGAGCGCGGAGCGGGTGCGTTTGTCGGCGTGGCCGTCGGAGTCGTTGAGCACCACCACGGTGCGCTGCAGCAGTCCGCCCCGGCCGCGGTCGGCCAGCCACTCCATGGTCTTGGCGGCCGCGCCGGCGCCGTCCGCCCACGGCGAGGACACCACGATCAGCGCATCCAGGTCACGCAGCGCCTCCTGGGTTACCGCCGAGTCCATCGTCGATCCGCAGTCGATGATCGAGATGGTGAAGTGCCGGTCGAGCCGTAGCGCCGCCTCCCGGTACAGCGCAGCGTCCAGAATCCGGCGCCGGCCCGCGGCCGGCTCGCCCACCAGCACATACAGCCCCGCGGCGTTGGCGCCGACCCGGCTGCTGATGTCGGCGAACGACTGCATGCCCGCATCGGCCGCCAAGTCCCAGTAGGAGCTGGTGGCGCGCGGGTCGATGCGGCTGCCGAGCCGGCCGAACGCGGTGTCGGCGTCGACGGCGACCACGTGGTCGGTGCGGCGCAGCGCGGCGAAGACCGAACCGACGCTGGCTGCCACCGTCGTCTTGCCGACACCGCCCTTGCCCAGCACGCCCACCTTGTAGCTGCCGTTCGGCATCGACCGGATGGCCGCCTCGTAGGCGGCCTCCTCACGCTCGGCCGGCGACGGCCCCAGGTTGACCAGCCCCAGCGTCGCGGACAGCACCAGGCGCCGCCAACCGCGGGTCGGGCGTGGCCGGGCCGGCCGCATCGGGGCGGGCGGTGGGAATGGGGTGTGCGATGGGGGTTGCTGCGGCGGTGGCGGCTGTTGTGGCGGCTGCGCCCAGGGCTGTTGTTGTGGCGGCGGCACGCTACCGTGGCTGAAGTCGCGGCCCCGCAGGAAGTCCGGGAAGTCTTGGTCGGGGTTCATAGGCTCCTCGAGGCATACGGCAACGGCACGGCCGGGTGGCCCAACAACCCTGCAGCTTAATCGCGGAGGCGGCAGTCGCGGGTCGGCCCCGGTCAGCAGTCGTAGTACAGCGCGAACTCGTAGGGGTGCGGGCGCAGGTTGATCGGGGTGATCTCGTGGTCGCGCTTGTAGCGAATCCAGGTCTCGATCAGATCCGGGGTGAAAACCCCGCCCTCGGTGAGGTATTCGTGGTCGGC